>CAIOJL010000153.1 GCA_903858595.1 uncultured Spartobacteria bacterium
ATAACTCATCCTTTTCCCATGTTTACCCACCAAGTAATGGAATCCGTTGCCGGACCTCTTGACCAGATAACTGATGAGACAACTGGGCTGCGCCTTATCATCTGCCGGATCGGTGCGGAACCGGTGAGTTTAGCCCTCCGCAATGGCAAGGGGGAGTGGGAGGGTTTTTTATGGCGCGACGGTCAGGTGGAGAAGGCCGCCTCTGGCTGGGGCAACCACGCCACGGTGATGGGCTATTTTGTCCATCGCCTCTGGAAGCAGGAATCCGTGTACGACGGGCATCCGATCAAGGGGGGGAACCACGGGTTTGTCCGCTGTCACGACTTCCCCCAGCCCGAGGTCGATCTCGCGGCTGGGACGATGACCTATCATGTCGATCCCGCGGAGATTCCATCAGATGCCTATCCCTACAAGGTGGCGATGCGTCTTATTTACAACATCTCGCAGGGATGCATGCGGATGAGGTTCGAATTTGAGAACCGCGAAAAGCACCCGGTGGTTCTGAGCTTCGGATGGCATCCGGGATTCAATGTCGGTTCCCTGGAGAGTGCCAGGGTTCATCTGCCTGCTGGCAACTATCGCAGAGAGATGGCTCCGGGTGATTTCCTTGACGGGACTGTAGAGGAGATCGCCTTTGCCGGCGGCGAAATGCCTTTTCCGAAAAAGAATCTTCCCGGCTCCTTCCTCCTAGATCTGGAAGGCGTTAGCGACCGTCGCTTCGTTCTGGAGGCCCCGGCACTGGGACATCGCATCGAGTGTGATTACTCCGAGGCTCCTTACCTCACACTCTGGAGCAATGGGGATCCCTTCCTTTGCATCGAGCCTTGCTGGGGATTGCCGGATCACAATCTTCCCTTTCCCTTCGAGCAGAAGAAAGGGATCCAACACATCGCGGCCGGTTCGACAATCTCGGCTTCCCTCACGGTGACCCCCATGTTCCTTGGCTAATTCTGGGATAGTCCTTGGTTGAGTCGCTTGCGGAACCACGGCGGCGCTGATAGAATTCACCTTCCTTGAAAACGCAGAAAGACCTTAGCCCCCAGCAGAAGCAGTCCTGGCTGAAGGCCGTCAGCGCCATGGAGACGAAGAATTTCCCCTATGTCATCCAGATCTGCCAGGGATTGCTCAAAAGCATGCCCGATTTTCTGGACGGGAGGAAACTGGCCCGCAATGCCGCGATCGAGAAGTCCAAGACTGTCAAGAAAGGCTTCTTCTCAGTTCTGGGAGGAGGATCCTCCATGGCTCTTATGAAAGCTGGAGGGCTTAAAAGAAAAGATGATCTTGTAGCTCTGCTTCCCCTGTTGGAAGAAATCCTGGCCGATGATCCCTTCAATGCTCAGGCGAATATCTTTCTTCAGGAAGCTGCCTTGAAATGGGATCCTCCGATGAAGGAACTAGCCTTCTTTGCCTTCGAGACCATGCTCGAAGGGAATCCCAAGGATAAAGTTCAGCTCAACCGCTACGCCTCCTTCTGTATGGAGAGGGATGAAAACGGAAAGCCCAGAGATCCGGCACGCGCCGTGGAGCTTTATAACAAACTCCTGGCGATCAATCCCAATGATATGGCTGCGATCAAGGGAGGTAAGGATGCCTCGGCTGCCCAGTCGGTTCAGCAGGGCGGATGGGAAGTTGCCGACAGCTACCGTGACCTCATCAAGAACAAGGAGCAGGCTGTTTCTCTGGAGCAACAGTCCCGCGTCGTCAAAAGCGACGAGATGATCGACAACCAGATCGCGGAACTCTCAGCTGCCGTGCAGGCGGAACCACAGAGCGTTGATAAATCACGCAAGGTCGCGGAGCTCTACGAGCAGAAAGGAGATTTGGAGAACTCCCTCGAGTGGTATAGATACGTCCTTGGACTCTCCGGAGGCGCCGACACCACGATCAGCCGGAAGATCAGTGATCTCCAGTTGCGCCAGATCGACGATGCCTTCACGGCACGAGAGGAGTATCTGGCCTCATCGCCTGATGATCCCGAGGCTCCCCGTTATCGTGAGGAGATGGATGAGCTGCGGAAGCAGCGTGCATCATTTGTCCTCGCGGAGGCACGCGAGCGTGTCGACCGAAATCCCACGGATCTGATCGCCCACTTCGATCTGGGAGTTGCCCTGATGGATGCGGGGGAACCGCAGGATGCGATCGGTCATTTCCAGAGGGCTCGTATGAACCCTAGCATCCGCCTCAAGGCAATGGGCAAGCTTGGGCAGTGTTATGTGGCCCGCAACATGAACGATCTTGCAGCGAAGACTCTCTCCGATGCCGTGGCAGAACTGGTCGGGATGGATTCGGTCAAGAAGGACCTGCTCTATAATCTCGGGAGCGTCTATCGGTCCATGGACGAAACCGAGAAGGCCGTCGAATGCTTCAAGCAGATCTACGAAGTCGATTACGGTTACAGAGATGTGGCGCAGCTAGTCGAATCCTCCTACGGTCAGGGTTAAGGCTTGGGATTTCCGCGCCCCGCGGCGTTCTGCTGCGCTCGCAGTATAAGATATACAGCTTCGCTTGCAGGCCTGGCGGTGCATCGAAACTTCCAAGCCTTTTGGATCCGTCTTCATTGCTCTCCAACCAATCTTGCGAGCCTTGGGAAAAATTCATCCCTGTGCCCTTAGGGCATGAGGGCGCAAAAGCAACTTTAGGCGGTGATTCGACCGCCTGACTTGCGGATTCCGAGCTCTATTGCTGACTCCACAAGAACAGCAAGAGCTGGTTTACATCCCTTGAAGACGAGCTTCTTCAGAACGACCTCACCGTGATTTTCAAGCAAACCGGAAACCAGTGCGTTCATGAATGAGCTGTTGGCCGTGCGCACTCCTGAGAAATCCAGCGTCACTTTCTCACAGAAGCTAAGGTAAGGATCAATTGCGCGATGACGATACTCTAAGGCCGTCGCTCCATCGGCAAGGAACGACCCGCAATCTTCTGCGAGGCTCACCGTGTGAGTATTGCTCATGGTTCCAAAATGGCACGTCCCGACCCCGGATGCAAGAGACCAGACTTGATCTTGGCCTTCCGAAGGTGATCCGCGTAGTGACAGGCCGCAGTCTCCGGGAAGCTCATTGCGACCAATGTTCCCTGATAAAAAGCACCCTCCGGAAGTTCCTCCAGAGTTCGGGAGCCATCCCGACGGCTTATCAAAACACCATTCCCGCTCACCACGAGAAGCCACCCCCTCATCATGGAAACCATCTCCCCAACCAGCGTAAGCCCCACCCCCTCATTCGGCTCACCCGCTTTGCAGGAGATCCGGGGCTCAAGCGCCTTTGCGATCGCCTCAGCGTGAGTCGTACTCATACTCCATGGTGCTTCCACAGATTGAAAACTCTTCAGAATTCCCATCCCGTTATCGGCGAGGGCCATCTTGATCATTCCTTCCTGCCGATTTACCTGGGCCGCCGCATAACCCACTCCTCCGCTATGCTGTCGGATATTATTACCCACCTCCGTCAGTACGTAGGCAATCGTGTCAAAGAGACCGCTCATCGGGTGTTCATAATCTTCTCCTCCTGGAGCCAGACACCCAGCCACATCGGCTCCCATTTCATCAATAGGCTGAGTCACCATACGAACCGGAACAAACCTCCCCTTGGATTCCCATCGCTGGAATGACTCCTGCATTTCCACTCCGCAGGCTTTGAAGAAGTCCATTCTCTGCAGATAACCGAGGATCTCGCATTCATGGACCCCTGAGAAGTGAACCTGGCGCCTCTGCCTTTCCCAAAGATGGACACTGGCTGCGAGAGAGACTATCGCAGCAGGAACTACACGCCGAAGTTTTGAAAAGTCCACCGTCACGTCTCCCTCGGAAAGAGGTCTTCCCAAAAGTGCCAAGAATGGGAGTAATCTTGCGCCATGAATCTGCGATGGAAGCACAATGTGATTCATGGGGTGGTGAATCGTCGCCCTCGGCATCCCATCATGCAACGGGTTTCTGAGATTGGGGAAATGGTAAGCGTCGCTTGCAGGCCTGGCGGTGCATCGAAACTTCCAAGCCTTGGGAACAGGCCCTACAGAGAGGCTGAAAACAGGGCTTGAATCCGCATTGGAATCTGCTTTGTTGTACTCGGAATTGGCCCCGACTCAAACCGTCTCCGTATGGAGTGCCTTCCCGTAAGGGATAGAGTCGGGGCTTTCCTTTTTATCGGGGCCAGACCTGAACGCGCATCTCGCGGTGGGAGATTAACCTCCTATAGTCCTTGGCATCATTTTTATTCGTATAACTACGAGCTACTGCGCCACAGACCATGTCGGCCAACTGAAGCAGATTGTTGCGATGTGAGTCTTGAATCTTCACCTTGCCGATCTGTCGGTTGCCGCCCTTCTGATCACTGATCCGTCGCTTCAGATAAGAGCTGAGTTGATTTCTGAAATCACGGCTTCCACTGCCATCGATCACCACTGTGGCATCATTCAGATGGGGCTTCGCGTTCTCGAAGACCAAGCTGCACGCGTATTTGTAGAAGGAGTCCTTGATTCGGAAACTCGGGCTTGTGAGCTCGCGCTTGTTGATGACGATCCCGAAGTAGAAAAAGTCATAGCGCCCCACTGCCTCGAGAAATGTCGAACGCACGACCTGATTGGTTTTGTGGAATTTGAACTCCATGCCCCCCACATTTTTAATTCACGGCGCAGAAGATCTATTCTCGTATCACAGGCTTGAGCCTCCTCCCGATCATTGAAAATCACCAGAGCAACAATAAAGAGATCAGAGGAGCCTCCGGTCAACTTCATGCCGGGATCACCCGACTCATCCAGAAAGACAAGCATTCGTGTTTAGGCGGGTGATTGATTCATTTGGTGGTGAATCGTCGCCCTCGGCATCCCATCATGCAACGGGTTTCTGAGATTGGGGAAATGGTAAGCGTCGCTTGCAGGCCTGGCCCCGCATCGAAACTTCCCAGGCTTAGAGAGAATATAGTTCTGATTCCTTGTTACAGAAAAGTCACACGCTGTAGTAGAAAGCGCTTGATTCGCTAGTGGAATCTATTAGAAATATTGTGTATGTCGCTCAGAAGAATATTTTTGAAGGCATCTGCCATGGATTTAAATGATCATGATTTCTACCCCCCCCCCGATTATTTAGGGGATTTAGTTTAGCGGGTTTTTTGGGGCCGGCATTTGCCGGGGTTGGTGGGATTGCGCTGCCAAACCTTAGATTAGTTTATCCTCTACTTCGGCAGGGTAGTCGGAAGCAGGGGCGGCTTAAGGTTTTGCTGCCAGCTGAGTTATTCGATTTTACGGCGCTTTTCAGCATTCTTGACGTGCGCCGCTGTGGCTTGGCGTCCCTCCGGATTGCTTCTTGGAGATGATTTTTATCCCCCCACTCCTGAATATTATGAAAAACCAAGCCTCTACAGCCAAACCCATCAGGATCGCCATCGGCTATGGATGGTCGGATCATGGTGATAAGAAAAACGGCCTCAATGCCCATTGGGCTTTCCTTCGTGATGAGATCAAGACCGTGATTGGTATGGTCCAAAATCAATCTTCAAAGAGGTCGAAGCCAGAGCATCCGCTTCGTGTCGAATATTCCCGATTGAGAGCCCGCCATGGCATGGGAGCCCTGAACGGCATTCTGAAAAAGATCAAGGACTCAGACATACTAATCTTTGATATCTCGAAGCATAATCCAAACGTGCTCTTCGAGTTGGGCTTTGCCATGGCCGCTAAGGGACAAGACTCTGGTAGAATCTTTATTTTCAGGGAGGAAACACACGGCGAGAAGACTCCCTCTGATCTCGATGCCTTTATGCGCTCAGAGTATCAATTGTTACCAACGCCAAAATCCAAGACGAAGGGAAAGGCCCTCAAGTTTGCAAAAATGAATGATGGGAGGGGTTTTAAGGGATCCCTAATGGGAGCCATCAAGGAACTAGCCGAAGAGCGCTTCATGTGGGGGCAAGCCAAGGCCACCCTTGAATTGGAGGAGGAGTAGATAGGGGATCAAAAGTGTCGAGAAAATCATGAAACAATATTCAGGATCTCAAAAGGTTTGGAGAATTCTAGCGGATGCCGCTAAGAACAACAAAACTCTGACATATTCCCAGCTTGCAGAAAAAACCGGCTTTAATCATCGGAAGCTCGGCCCATATCTCTATCCCATTCAGCATTTTTGTAAGAAGAAGGGTATTCCTCAGCTGACAATACTTGTCGTTCTGAGGAGCACGGGCAGACCTAGCTCAGGGATCAGCACTCAAAATTTTGAGAAGAAAAGGGATGATGTTTGGAGGCATACATGGCCCGAACCGCCTTCGATAGACGAGCTCAGTGATTCGGATTTAGACAAATAGTCGAATTGATGAAGAAACAGCTCATTGTTATTTTCAGTTTTGCATTACTGAGTTCTAGGGCCTGGGCGAATCCAAGCTCTACTCAAAATGACAATGTAGTCACTTTGGCGGGTAATGGCACTTATGGTTTTTTGAATGGTAACGGCACAAATGCCACATTCTCTTTACTGTATGGAGTAGCTGGTGATGGATTGGGCAATGTCTTTGTTCCTGATCAAAATAACAATGCCATCCGCAAGATCACGTCGAATGGAGTGGTGACGACCTTCGCCGGTAATGGGAGTTGCGGTTTTTCTAATGGTACCGGAACCAACGCCACCTTTGCATACCCCGATGGAATTGCTGTTGATGAATCGGGCAATGTCTTTGTTGCTGATACACAGAACAATGCCATCCGTAAGATCACGTCCAAGGGAGTGGTGAGCACCTTCGCTGGTAATGGGGCTGCGGGTTTTTCTAATGGAACAGCAACCAATTCTACATTCTCGCGTCCTACTGGAGTAGCCGTTGATGGATCGGGCAACGTCTTTGTTGCTGAAACACAGAACAATGCCATCCGCAAAATCACGTCGAATGGAGTGGTAACCACCTTCGCTGGTAATGGTACGGCGGGGTTTTCTAATGGAACAGGAACCGATGCTACATTCAATTATCCTATTGGAGTAGCTGTTGATGGATTGGGCAATGTCTTCGTTGCTGATTTAGGAAACAATGCCATCCGCAAGATCACGTCGAATGGAGTGGTGAGCACCTTCGCCGGAAATGGGAGTCGCGGTTTTTCTAATGGAACAGGAACCGATGCTACATTCAATTATCCTATTGGAGTAGCTGTTGATGGATTGGGCAATGTCTTCGTTGCTGATTTAGGAAACAATGCCATCCGCAAG
>CAIOJL010000154.1 GCA_903858595.1 uncultured Spartobacteria bacterium
AAACTCACCCAAGACGATCTGGAGGAGGGCGTTGGAGGTGCGTGAAGCGGGGTCCAGGGTGACCCGCTCAATCCCATGCAGGTCTCCCTCGTGGGCCAAGATCACGCTGTGGACATCGCCACGCGAACCGATGGCCACCCCATCCACAACCTCGGGATCGGTCATGGAAATAACATCGATGGAAGAGAGCAGTGCAACATCTAACTCACCTCTCTTAAACTCCTCGATGAGGGCGGAGGGGAGCAACTCCCTGACTGGGTGTGTTAGTCCCTCTAAAAGGGGGCGGGCGTTGAGGTAGGGAACGCAGGCGATTCTGGGAATCCCCTTCATGCTCCGCTCCTCACTCACGCCGAAACCGCTTCCCGGGACGCTTCCTGTGCCTCTGCAGGCGGCTTCCTGGAACCAGTCGACTCGATCCTACGGTAAAAGGTGTCTCTCTGCATCGGTTCCCTACCCGCCTCGCGAATCGCCTTCTCCATGGCGGTGATGGTCTGTTGCTGGGGAGTCTTCGCCCCGGCCATATGGAAGATCTTCTCCTCCTGAATGGTCCCATGGAGGTCATCGACCCCGTAGTTCAGGGCGATGGAGGCCAGCGGGAGCCCCAGGCTGACCCAGTACGCGGTGATATGGTCGAAGTTATCCAGCATGAGGCGGGAGATGGCCAGATTCTTCAGCTCATCCGTGGAGCAGGCGGGACGGATATGGGCCAACTCGGTGGTCTCAGGCACGAAAGCAAAGGGGATGAATCCGGTAAATCCCTGGGTCTCATCCTGAAGACCGCGAAGCTTCAGGAGATGGTCGATCCTATGCTCTGCCGTCTCGACATGGCCATAGAGCATCGTGGCAGTACTCCGCTGGCCCATCTTATGCCATGTGCGGTGAACCTCCAGCCACTCCTCGCCGGTCTCCTTGCCACGGCAGATGGTATCCCTGACCTGTTGGTCAAAGATCTCGGCACCTCCCCCGGTGAGAGCATTCAGACCGGCGTCTCGGAGGATCTCCAAGGTCTCCTGAACGGGCTTCTTGAAGATACGGTCGGAGAGATGGCGGATCTCAATGGCGGTGAAGGCCTTCAGGTGAATGCCGGGAGCCGCCTCCCGCATCGCCTTGAGCAAATCCAAGTACCAGGAAGATGGTAAGGTGGGATGAAGGCCCCCCACCATATGGATCTCGGTGGCCCCGTTTTCCCAGGCTTCCTTGGTCTTGGCAGCTACATCCGAGATCGCCATTTCGAAGGCATGGTCATCCCTTTTCTTGGCGCTGAAGGCGCAGAACTGGCAGCTCAGGATGCAGACATTGGAATAGTTGACATAGCGGTTGAAGACATAGGTCGCCACATTCCCATTCTTGCGTTCCCGGACGAGATTGGCCAGAGAACCAAGCCCGTTCAGATCTCGCGAAGCATAAAGTGAGAGCCCCTCCTCACCGGTGAGCCTTTCCCCGGCCTCAACCTTCTCGAGGATCGGTAAAAGAGCAGGATCTAACAGACGCTTGTTCATGCAACTTTACTCTATATCACACACGATCGGTTCGCCAGAATCGAATCCGGAATAGGGATGAGTTTAATCTGGAACTCAGGAAGTCAGGAAATGAGGGCAAGACTGAGAATGGATCCCTCTGTTGCTTCAGCCCAACTTTGAAGAGATACTTCATGTTTTCCCGGTTTCATACTTCTGACTTCATCCTTCATAATTTCTGGCCGATGCCTTTTGACCTCCGCTCCGACTACAAGCCCCAAGGGGATCAGGCTCAAGCGATCGAGAAGCTGACTCGCTCGATCCGGATGGGGAACCGTCACCAAACCCTTCTGGGCGTGACCGGCTCCGGGAAGACATTCACGGCGGCCAACATTATCCAGAATCTGAATCGGCCGACGCTGATCATGTCACACAACAAGACGCTGGCCGCCCAGCTCTACTCGGAGTTCAAGCAGTTCTTCCCCAACAACGCGGTCGAATACTTCGTCAGCTATTTCGACTACTATCAGCCGGAGGCATACATCCCGCGCTCTGACACCTACATCGAGAAGGACAGTTCGATCAATGAGGAGATCGAGCGACTGCGCCTCTCAACCACCAGTTCCCTGCTGACGCGTCGCGATGTGATCGTGGTCTCCAGCGTCTCCTGCATCTATGGACTGGCCTCGCCGGAGGATTTCATGCAGATGGTGATGACCCTCAAGAAGGGAGACCGGATCACCCGGGAAGAGGTGCTCAAGCGGATCGTCGAGATGCTCTATGAGCGGAACGAGATCGAGTTCGCCCGGGGCAAGTTCCGCGTCCGCGGCGATGTGCTCGAGATCTTCCCTGCCCAGAATGACGAGGAGGCGGTGCGGATCGAGTTCTTCGGCGACGAGGTAGACCGGATGGCCCTCTTCGATCCACTCACTGGTCGGTCCCGCGGAGAACTGACCCACCTCACCCTCTTCCCTGCGAAGCAGTTCGTGACCCCCAAGGATAAGATGCAGACGGCCATGAGGAGTATCAGGACTGAGATGGTGGAGCGGGTGGCGTTCTTCGAAGAGAACGGCAAGTACCTTGAGGCACAGAGACTGAAAATGCGCACCGAGTATGATCTCGAGATGATGCAGGAGATGGGCTACTGCAACGGCATCGAGAATTACTCGCGTCACCTCACCGGACGCGATCCCAGTGTCCGCCCCTACACGCTGATGGACTTCCTGCCGGAGGACACCCTCCTGATGGTGGACGAGTCCCATGCCACCTTGCCACAGGTCGGGGGGATGTATGCCGGGGACAGGGCCCGCAAGATGACTCTGGTGGAGTACGGATTCCGCCTGCCGAGCGCGCTCGACAACCGCCCTCTCAACTTCAGCGAATTCATGCAGACGACCGGACAAGGCCTCTACATCAGCGCGACCCCAGCCCCTCTGGAACTGCGCAACAGCGTGGTAGGCAACACCGGCTTCGTGGATCTGGCTACACTCCAATCCCAACCAATTCCCCTCTCCCTTATCAAGCCGAATGCCGCTAATGAGGAACTCGACACCTCCACGCTGGGCTCCCAGCTTATCGTGGAGCAAATCATCCGGCCCACGGGCCTGCTCGACCCGCGCATCATGATCCGACCGCTGAAGGGTCAGATCGATGAAACCATTGAGCTCTGCCGTTGTCGTGTGGAGATTAACGAAAGGGTATTGATCACGACTCTTACCAAACGCACGGCCGAGGATCTTACCGACTATCTCAAGGATGTGGGTCTGAAGGTTCGCTATCTCCACAGCGACATCGACACCATCGAGCGGGTCGAGATCCTGCGTTCACTTCGCTCGGGGGAGTTCGACATTCTAGTCGGGATCAATCTGCTCCGCGAGGGACTCGATCTACCCGAGGTCAGCCTTGTCTGCGTCCTGGATGCCGACAAGGAGGGCTTCCTCCGCAGTCGCACCTCCCTGATACAGACGGCGGGCCGTGCCGCCCGTCATGTGAACGGTGAGGTCGTTCTCTTTGCTGACAAGATCACCGGAAGCATCCGTGATCTTCTCGATGTCACCGAAGATCGTCGCCGGCGCCAGATGGATCATAATCGGGAACACGGCATTATTCCTCACAGCGTGAAGCGCCCCGTGCAGGAGAGTCTCCGGGTCATTCTAGAAGGGGAGGATGCCGCTTCGGCTCGCGTGCAGGAGCAGCCGCTTGACGTGACCAGTCTGATCAAAGAACTGGAGGGCGAGATGAAGGAGGCCTCCACGAAACTCGAGTACGAACGCGCCGCCCTTCTGCGCGACCAGATCATGGAGTTGAAAGGCGGTGGCGCCGTCACCTTGGCCATGAGCAACCGGCCTAAAGGCAAAGCCGGAGCAAAAGCCAAAAAAGGTTGGAAGCGGTGATCAAGGCGCAGCAGCCTACGCACGGAAGATCGCGCCAAGCTTTTTTCCCAGAATGAGGCTGGTTCCAATAATTGCAACCGCAAGAAAAGCCATCGCCCAGACCCCGAGGGCGCTGGCCACAAAGCGCCCCTCGCCTAGCAGTTGGGAAAGCTCGAAGATTGCCTTGGTAATCGGAAAGTCCTGCTGCTTCTGGGCAAGAATGAGCGAATCGCTGACCTCCAGCATCGCAAACGAAAAGGCAAGCAAACCGCCCGCAAGAAGGTTCGCAGCAATGAGAGGAATGGTGATTCTTCGGAGGGTTCTCAGCGGTGGGCAACCGAGATTCTGCGCGGCCTCCTCAAGCGTGACACTCGTTTGCTGAAATCCAGCCGCTGCGGAGCGCACCACATAGGGCAGACGACGAATGGAATAGGCGATGACCAGAATGATCAGCGGATCGATCGTGGGATTCAGAAAGGCAAAAGGTTTCCCCTCCTGGGTCATGGCAAGGTAGCCGAAGGCCAATACAAGACCAGGGACTGCGAGAGGGAGCATCGCCATGACATCGAGGATCTGCCGCCCCGGGAGGCGGGTTCTGACAACGACAAATGCGATGGCGACACCTAGGACCATATCTAGAATTGTGGCAAGACCCGCGTATTTGAGGCTGTTCTGGATCGAGGGCAGTGTGAGGTTGTGTCCCAGAGCTGCCTCGAAATGGGAAAACGTCAATCCGTTTGGCAAAATTGTCTGATACCAATCAGTGGAGAATGCAACGAGGATGACGCCGATGTGGGGAAGGATGGCAAGAAAGGTCACCAGAGCAAATAACCCCGAACAGAGAAGCCCCAATGCCAGACCTGCTTTTCGAGGTCCTCCCTGACTTGTTGCTTTGGCCATCATGGCATAGGAGTCACGACCGAAGAGGAGCTTACTCCCGACATAGAGAAGAACCGTCGAGCAGAGGAGTACGACCACCAGCGCGAACGGGAATGGATTTCCACCAATGTCCTTAATGCCATAAAAGATCTGCACCGAGGTGACGCGTGTGAAATCAAACATCAACGGGACGCCAAGTTCGGTGAACGACCAGATAAAAACGATCGTCCCTCCGGCAAAGATACCGGGCATGATAAGAGGCAGCGTGATGCGGCGGAACTTGCGAAGCCCCCTGCAGCCCAGATTCTCCGCAGCCTCTTCCATCCCCGGGTCCACATTGGCGAGGGCGGCGAGGACATTGAGATAGAGAATCGGATAAAGATGAAGAGCGGTAAGAACAATAACGCCCCAAATCCTCCCCTCTCCGAGCCAATCGATCGGATGGGCGGGATTAAGACAACCAATGTCCTGCAGAAGAGCGTTCAAGGCTCCCTGCTGGCCGAGGATCTGCTTGATGCCGATGGCCCCCACAAACGGAGGCATGATCATTGGGACCAGCACCAGTGAGCCGAGAAGGGATTTCCCAGGAAAAAGAAAACGATCACTCAGCCAGGCAAGAGGAATGGCGATAAAAGCAGCCAGCAGAGTGCTCCACACGCCCATTTGAAGAGAATTCCAGAGTCCCTCTAGGTAAAGCGGATTCCGGAAAACCTCGGCAATATAGGAGATCGTGAATTTTCCGTCCGATCCGACAAATGCCCCGCAGAGCGTCTCGGCGATGGGCCAGAGAAAGAAGAGCGCAAAGAAGAGGGCAGTGAGAAGGAAGACGAGTATGGAGAATTGCCGGCTCATTTTATGAAAGCCCCCTTTTTTGCGAGTTGGGCGGCTTCTTGGTATTGGAGGCGAAATTTGTCGGCGAGTTCCTTGGCAAGGCGGACTTCGTCGAGACGGTTTTTGGAGGACAATACTTCTTTGAGGATTGTTTTTGAGGACTCGTAATCCACTTGCGAAAGATCAGAGAATCTTTCATAGGCTTCCCGCGGAAATCCCGCTTTCACCAGGGCCTGCCAGGCCTCGGTCTGCTCGTGGTGGAGATCGAGGCAGATGACCCTGATGATAAATGCCATCACGCGAAAGACGGGGGCGGTCCAGGCGGCGGTGTAAGTGAAAAGTCGGGCTTCCTCATAAGGCTGCACTTCAGGATCAGAGCGGAGGGCGGCATATTCCGGCGAGTAGAGCTCCTTGCGGATCGGGAGTCGGCGCAGTGCGTATTTCGAAGGTCCTCCCAGCGCTCCGACCTTGAAGTTCCAGAGTTTCTGACCTTCGAGAGAGAGGACGAAGGCAATGAACTCCTCGGCGGCTGCGCGATTGGGAGCGCCGCGTAAAAGGGCAATGGGATCGACGCCGACGGAGGAACCCCCGACAGGGGTGAAGTATTGAAGACGAGATGGTGCATCGCCGCATTTCGCCGCCTCGCTTTGAAAACGGCCGTAAAAATCAATGCACATTCCGATTGCGGCATCACCAAGGGAGACATCGAGCGGTATTTTGGATGCGGAATCGGTGAAGTAGCGGGCATTTGCGGAAGCTGCTTGGATGATCTCGAGACCGCGCGTCCAACCGAGAGATAAAGTCTCCTCGTCGCTCCGACCTGTGGTTCGGACGAGTTCCTGCATTTGCTGTTGAATGACCATCTCAAACGCACGGGTGGCGGAACCGCTTTTGGTCGGATCAGCAAGGGCGACCTGACGATAAAACTCAGGCTTTGTGAGATCTTTCCACGATGAGGGGATTTCCTGAACGCCGAGGCGCTGGAGGGAATCGGTATTGTAACAGATACCGAATGTGGCCAGGCATGCTCCGATCCAGAGGGCGTGTGGATCGTAGAACTGCTCGCCCGAAACGCTTTGCGGAATGGAATCCTGTGCGAACCATTCAGGGTGGGCAATGACAACATCGCTGGGAATCAGGCGCCCTGACTTAGCCTGCTGCTCAAAGTCGTAGGATCCTCCACCGAAGAAGATGTCGATGCCGATACCGGTAGTAGAATTTAAGAATGACCTGCGCGCAGCCTGCGCAGCGGTGTCCGTGGATTGATCATCGGGAAGTTTGATTTTGGAATCATCGAAGGCGGAGGCAACCTCGCTCGTCCAGCGTTTGCCCTGAGATGTCCATGCATATTGGAAGGCGGCGAGGTATTCCCCCGCAAGGAAGCGAGAGATCTCACTCGTTCCGCCTGGCAGCCTCCAGTCGATGCGGATCGAGCGTCCGGTTTTGATTTTGTAGTAGTTTACAAACGCCGTGGTGAATTCATGGCGGACGGCTTCATTGTGTGGGGAGATGATGACGAGCGCGTTGTCGGCATTCGCGAGAAGATTCTGTCGAGGCTTGAGCAGGAACGGCACGGCCACCACAAGAGCGAGAGCCGCAAGCACCAGAAGCATCCTTGATCTCATGGTGGTCAGGGAAGTTTCACCACGAAGTCATGGTTTGAGAAGCACGACATCAGCGGCACTCGCAACAGCGAATAACTCCTGTCCCTGGCAGCGCGCTGAGAGATGCGGGTTGAGTTCAAATATCTTCAAATCATGATGCGCTGTGCGGAGAATGTATTGGGCGACCTCGCCAAGGTAAATCGATTCGCCGATTCGCCCCTTCACCGCATTACCAGCGGCAGGTTCGCCACGAAGTGACCAACATTCGGGGCGTATACTGAGTATCACCTCATCACCAGTGGAAGGCTTCCAGTCAGGATCGCCCAGAAATCCCTCAAAAGGACCCCCGTCTGTTTCAATAACTGCCTTCTCCCCATCAAAGGATTGCATTTTGCCTTTCAGGAAATTCGTTTCGCCAATGAAGTCAGCCACCACGCGGGTTATGGGCCGCCGGTAAACCTGCTCGGGTGTTCCGATCTGGGCGATGCGACCGCCTTCAAGAACGGCCATTCTATCCGAAATCGAGAGAGCTTCCTTTTGGTCGTGGGTGACATAGATCGCCGTCAAACCGTTCTCTTTGCAGACGCGGCGGATTTCCGATCGCATTTCGAGGCGAAGGCGGGCATCGAGGTTTGAAAGGGGTTCGTCGAGCAGAAGGCAACGGGGACGTATCACCAAGGCCCGGGCAAGGGCGACGCGTTGCTGCTGCCCTCCGGAAAGTTGGGCGATTTTACGTTCCCTGTATTGGCCCATCTGCACTGATTCGAGCGCTGCATTCACTCGTTGACGGATATCAGCAGACCGAACGCGACGCTCCTCAAGGCCAAAGGCCACATTTTCGGCAACAGTCATGTGCGGCCAGAGTGCGTAACTCTGAAACATCATTCCCGTATTGCGCTTGTAAGGCGGCAGATTGGTCACATCCTCGTCACCGAAAAGAATGCGACCCTCGTCAGGGATATAGAAACCGGCAATGTTGCGAAGAAGGGTTGTTTTTCCACATCCGCTGGGACCGAGGAGGAAAAACAACTCCCCTGGTTCAATGCGTAGCGTTATGCCGCTGAGAGCCACTGCGTCACCGAATTTTTTAACGAGATTCTCGATGGTGATCGCAATCATGCTCTGGTGGAAATTTCAGATAGACGATGGCGGCAGATCCAGCCGCTCGCGTGAATCGAATAAATCAGCCCTCATTTATTGCGAAGTTGCCCTTTGCTACCATGCCGTCGCCCCACCGCTAAGGCAGGAGAGTTGGCCCCTGATAGAAAATCGCTTTTTGGCTGATAGGGATCGAAATCCCGTCGACCCTTGAAAAACGGTTCCTTCATGGCTGGGTGATATCTTTCACCCCTTGAAAAGTCAACGATGAGCCCCTGACGAGCCATTTCCGAACTCCTCTGGCGCGACCAATACCCTCTTCTCTCTAATAATCCTTCATTCGAAAACGACGCTTCTTGCAGCAAGATTGCACGCAGAAACTTACCGAGTGCCGGGTGAGTTACCTGCGTTGCAGGCGTGCAGGGCGGAGTAATTCCCTCTCCAGATGATGGAGCCGGGAGGGCTGCTGATTGGCGGGTGCTGGATTGGATTGCCATGGAGGGTGTAGTTTCTGCCATTGGCTGTGCCAGTTTGGGCGACGGTGATGCTTATAGGTTAGCGGAGTCTCCCGGCGCGAGTGTGTTGGTCGGACGCCACGAGTTGGTGCGTTGGGAGGGGGAGATTGCTATGGCACCGGTGTAGATCTCCTGCGCTTGCACGCTCAGGGCCAGCATCCCAACAATGATGGTGAGGATGGTGCGCAAGGAGAAGAGAAATGGGAAGGGGGAGGCGTTTACCAAGACTCGAAATCGGGGCTCAGCGGACGCCATCTTTAACCCGAACTCCGAAGTTGAGCAGAGCGATTTGACATAATCTGCTGACCGCGAAGAAGTCTTGTCGATCCTCGCCTGTATCAATCGATACGCCCTCGGATCTCCGCAACTCTTATCGGCCACCGCCTTGCGCCAACTCATCTCTTTCATCTTTGGAGTTCGGGTTTATCAGCGGTTTGATGATCGAGTCGTGAGATTCTGAGGAGGTCGGAATCACTGTATTGGAGTGCCGTGTACCATCCGGTCGTCACGGCGACGTATTCGGGTGCATCAGGGGAAAGACGTCCCTCCGTGACCTCCTTGTCCATCCAATGAAGGATCCCCCTCGCTCCTGCACGATCCCCCTTGCCGTAGAGGGTGGTGAAGAAGAGCTGATAGCAATAGATGGGGGAGTGCATCGCCTCGGGACGGCTGCGCTGCATCCCTAGTAGCAGGCCATAAGCTCTCCTTCCCTGTCCGAAGCACATGAGGCTCTGTGCGGCTCGGGTGATCTCAACAATAGCCGAGTCGTTCGGGGTCTCGGGGCTGTCCCAGTAGCGGGAGAGCTCCTGGAGGCTGCTCTCGATGTCCGCGGTGGATGAGGGATCTCCTTTCTGGCCTTTCTGCCCTGTTTCCCAGTTCGATAGGGCGCTGTAGAGTCTCTCCTGGACCTGCACCCGAGCCATTATGTCATCCGCCCCATAGGCGCTGATCATCATTCCAAACAGTAGAAGGAGAGGCAGGATCTTCATGGAGCAGTGGTTGCGGAGGTGCCTCCCTCTGCCTTGGCAAGTCCCTCCCGAGCCATCTCGAGGTAGCGCTTGTAGGGCAGGTGGGCGTTTGTTTGAGGATAGATTTTCTGGAGTTCTTCGTAGGCCACCACGGCTTCTCTCCACTGCTTCTCCACCAGGAGGAGCCACGCCTTCACAAAGAGCGCCTGTTCCTGCGTAAGGTGCCGGGGGCACGCTTGCGGCTTATCTGGTCACAGAGTTGAACCGCTTTTTTCCAATCTCCCTGCGGCCCCGATGCCAACTGGACGAGGTGCCATTCCGCCTCGATCTGCCATTTCTCGCTGGCTGCGCTCTCCTGGCTGACCTGTTGCCAGAGCTCTCCGGCCCGGGCGTAGTTCTCTTTGCCATCCTGGGTAGAGGCACCACCCTAGCCTCACCCGGGCTTCGTCCTTTGTTGCCTGGGGGGGATTCCCTTCAAGGATGAGCTTGTAGAGGCGTTGGGCCATCTTGGGCTTGTCGTCCTCGAGAACCTGGTTGGCCACGCTGAGGAGCGCCGAGGTATTGCCTCCACTCGTCGCTATGGCGTTGGCCAACTGGAAGCGGGTCTTGGCCGCGTCATCAAGTTTGCCCGCGAATTTTTGATAAAGGGCTGATGCCTGAGCAAACTTCTGCTGTTCGTAGAGGGTATCGGCTACCGCCACCCAGACTCGTTGCGTGGTGGGGCTTGCCGGGTACTCCTTGAACAAGGATTGTCTGAGGGCTTGTGCTCCGGTAGGGTTGCGGAGTCTATCCTGGATCAGTGCACTCTGCTCATACGCTTTTGCGGCCCACTCGCTCCCCTGATGGTGGGAGATCACCCAATTGTAGGTTCGCAGGGCTTCTTCGATCTGTTGTCGATTCTGCTGGATGCTCCCGATCAAAAACCTGGCTTCCGGCTCTGACGGATCGCCGGGATGAGCCGAGAGGAACCCTTCAAGTATGCTTGCGGCTTCTGTGTGCTTGTCGGAAGCCAGGAGCTTTCTTGCACTCTCAATCGCGGAAGGTGTCGCCGGCTGGGTGGCTGAGGGGACGGCCGGGGAGCCTGAAGGGGATGCGGCCGTGCCGACTGCGCCTTGGCCGATAATCTCGGCTTGACAGACCCCTATCCCAAGGAAGCTTAGCGCGACACAAACTCTAAGCCCGTAAGCCCGGTTGCTGAACGTGTTGAGGTCATTGTTAGTCATCGGGTTCGCACCGAAGGCAAAATGCTCCAATGCGCCGCGAAGATGATCAGCTCGCTTATGTTGTGTCAATGTATCTCGCTCCATCGTTAAAAGATCTCTCAAGGACTGCCTGAAAACTCAAAAGAGCCGCCTTCGCGTCCGCAAAGCAGTGCCTCCCTTCGGGCTGCCTACGGCAATACGGGATCGTGGGGACGGTCCGGATAGCCTACGCAACGCGGAGCCTGAAAGGCGCTACTTGCGGGAGCAAGAGCGGCAAATCTTACGCACCGCTTCCCAGCGGCTTGTTTGACGGCACTTTGCTCCCGCAAAGCAGTGCCTCCCTTCGGGCTGCCTACGGCAATCTTACGCACCGCTTCCCAGTGGCTTGTTTCATCCTTCATAATTCTGAATTCATCCTTCATCCTTTTCCTCCATGGCCACACGCAAAGCCCCAGCAGCCAAGAACCCGAATCTGCATTTCGTGACCGGTAGTGACGAGGCGGAGGTGCGGCGTACGGCCCAAGGACTTGCCGCTAAGCTGGCTCCCGCAGATGACGGAGGTTTCGGCATTGAGGTCATCGAGGCTCCGGCCGATACCGTCGACTGTTCGATCGAGATGGTGGCAAGCACCATTCAAGGAATCCTGACTGTTCCTATGTTCGGTGAAAAGCTCGTCTGGATGAAAGGAGTCACCTTTCTGAAGGACACCGTGCAGGGACGTTCCGAGGCTGTTCAGAATGCTTTGGAAAAACTACTGAAGTTATTGGAGGAGGGACTTCCCGGAGGCGTCACCCTACTGATCAGCG
This sequence comes from uncultured Spartobacteria bacterium, assembly GCA_903858595.1. Lineage (GTDB taxonomy): Bacteria > Verrucomicrobiota > Verrucomicrobiia > Chthoniobacterales > UBA6821 > UBA6821. Next base: position 11,733 of record CAIOJL010000154.1, read on the forward strand.
CTCCCGAGCCGGACAAACGGAAATCCTTCTACAAGAAACTCTCGGAGATCGCCTTGACGACGCTCTGCGACAAACCCGATTTCGGCTTCGGGGCTACAGAGGATGATCTCATTGATTGGGTCATCGACCGCTGCCGCGATCGCGGGGTCAAAATGGATCCTCATGCCGCGGTGGTGCTGACCACCCGAGTAGGGGCAAGTTCGGGTCAACTGGATGCGGAACTGGCAAAACTCACGACGGCTGCCGGTGAGGGAGCAATCATTACCGAGACCCTTGTCCGCGATCTGGTTCCTCTCACCCGGGCCGGGGGCATCTTCGACCTGAGCGACGCCATTAACAAACGAAACCTCCCTCTCTGCCTGGATACGCTGGCTCAACTCCGCCGTCAGGGCGAAAACACGATTGGCATCCTGCTGGCGGCCATCGTCCCGACCGTGCGTAATCTTCTGGTTGCGAAGGATCTCATGGAACGTCACAAGATGCGCCCGCCCGCCCAGCCCCAGTTTTTCTCCTCCGATCTGAAACGCCTCCGATCCGAGGAGACCGCCCATCTACCCCGCAAGAAAGACGGGACGCTCAATACCTACGGCATCGGACTCGCCGCAGTGAATGCCGCACGCTTCGACCGCGATCACCTCATCTCCGCATTTCTGGCCTGCCGTGATGCCAATGCCGCTCTTCTGCGGGGGCACGGCTCCGAGGATACACTCCTCACCCAGCTACTAGTGCGCATCGTTGCAAAAAATCCTATCAATCGACAGAAGGCTGCCTAAGGAGGATAATTTACTTATGAGCAACCACACATACAAAAAGATCGAACTCGTCGGATCCTCTCCTCTCAGCATCGAGGATGCGGTCCAGAATGCGGTGGCCAAGGCAGCACTCTCCGAGAAAAACCTCCGTTGGCTCGAGGTCGTCGAGACGCGCGCGCATCTGGAGGAGGGTAAGATCGCCTACTGGCAGGTCACCGTGAAGATCGGCGCCACTTGTGATCTGTAAACCCCGCTGTCCTACTCTCCGGGACAGGACACCTAACCCTGAAGACGCTGACCCCTCACAAGGTCTCTGAAAAGCCCCTCTTCCGCCATGAGTTCGTCGTAACTCCCGTCCTGTTCTATCCGCCCCCTGCTAACGACCAGAATGCGGTCACACTCGCGCACAGTTGAAAGCCGGTGAGCGATAATGATCGCAGTGCGACCGTCGCAGACACCTTTCATCGTCTCATTGATCAACTGTTCGCTAATTGTGTCCAGCGCGCTGGTTGCCTCGTCGAAAATCATGACCGGGGGATTGGAAAGAAGGGCCCGGGCGATGGCCAGTCGCTGACGCTGTCCCCCGCTCAGATTCGATCCTCCCTCGCCGATCGCCGTATCAAGGCACATCGGCATTTTTTCTATGAACTCCCAGGCATTGGCCTGCCGGCAGGCGAGTTCGACGGCGGCATCATCGGCATCGGGCCGTGCGACGCAGATATTATGACGGATGGTCGTTCGGAAGATAAAGGGGTCTTGGGGCACGATACCGAAGCGCCTTCTGATTTCTGAACCCGAGCATTCGCGAAGATTTCGTCCGCCGAAACGTACCTCCCCATGGTCCGGATCATACAATCGGAGCATGAGTTGAATGATCGTGCTTTTACCCGAACCAGAGGGTCCCACGACTGCCACACGTTGGCCGTAAGGGATCTTAAAGCTCACCCCATGGAGAACCATCCGCTCATCGTAGGAGAAGATGACATTACGAAACTCAAGGTCGCCCGCGGGAGGAACCGGTTGCGGATTACCTAAAGGATCCGGAGTGCTGGAGGTTTCCCTAAGGACCTCCCCGATGCGCTCAATTGATGCCTGAGCCGATCCCCATAGTGAGAAAGCCGTCGAAATACTAGCCAGGGGGGCGGAAAGTTGCTGGAGCGCCATCATGAACATGGAAACCTCGCCGATTGTGATCCTTCCAATGCTAAAGCGCCACGCACAGGCCGCAGCCATGAGGGAAAATCCCGCATAGTAGATCGTCTCCTGTTTCATGAATTCCATGTGGGTGCGGATGTCCCGGTCGTAGCTTTTATTTGAGATGAGAGACATCTGCTCCCGGAAATCCTCATCTACTTTTTGCTCCATCGCATGAAGTTTAACAGCACGGGTTCCGCGGATGAGATCCGCTACCGTTCCCGAAACTGAAGTTTCAAGATTTTGATAATCCGCAATGATTTTACGTCTGATGCGGCGGGCCCTTTCCATCATCAAGATCTGCAAGGATACTGTGAGCAGAAGAATCAGCGTGAGCACCCAGTCATTCCAAAGGAGCATTACAACCGCCGAGATAATCGTTGTGAAAGACCCCGCCAGACTCGTTGAACAATGCTCGTAGAATTGAACGATATTGCTCAGCGGGGATCCGAAGAGATAACTAAACAATTCACCCGAACTGCGCTTCATGTGGAAACGCAGACACAATGCATTGATATGCCTGAAGAAAACGGCTCTCAGGGCCGATATAATTCTCTCCCTAATACGAGTGAAGATTCTGTATCCCAAATGCCACGTGAGCATGCGCCCGAAAAAGGAGATCACAAAATAGCCTATCGAAAGCGCCATGGCTCGCCTCCAAACGTCGGGCGGCACATGCCCCTTTCCCAATACCCAATCCATAAGCCACCCAACTGTAAAAACCTGAAAGGTGATCGCAAACCCATGGAGGCCGTTGAGAAAGATCGCCCAAAAAATCGAAGCGCACTCCGGTTTCACAAAGGGCCACATGATGGAGTAAATCCCCATACCCTTCGTTTCCGATCTTACTGAGTTCGGACTCCTACTCATGAGGGTGTTTGGATTGTCCGCAAATCGATTGCATGAAATACTTTATACTTCAGGATGCCGTTTTGAAAAAAACCTTTTTAGCGAAGCGATAACATCTCCTCCCCACTCACGCCTCAAACAGGAAGGATCAGGATGATTTGTATCACGCAGGCTTTCTTTTTTCCTATCAACCCTGCTTGACTCATACTTCCTGTCCAAGCATAGGTTACATAATTCATGATTTACTACATCTGGTCCCAGCGTCTCCGGGAACTCTACGACAAGGCCGTCCAACTCTACAAGGAGGAGAACCGCAACCCCCATTCCTACTTCTCGGCCGAGGAAACTGCCTTCCTCTCCTCGATCGGCCTACGTTCGATCAATCTCTTCGATTACGCCGAGGATATGAACAGATATGGCGAGCCGGATTGGAACATTGTTCTGCTGATAGCCGCGGCACGCCGGGATTACTTTCTCTATCATCAGCACGGCATCACCAGTTCTGTAGTCACAGAGGCAGATTTACTCCCTCCCAAGCCCGAATCACTTTCCGGGATACCCTGGCTTCCCCGCATCATCAAGAAAGCGCAATGCTTCCTCGAGGGAGGTCTCTGCCACGAAATCATGTACTGCTGCGGAGGGGATCGTCGCTTCCTGAAGGAACACGATATCCATCCGGCAGACTTCCTAAGGATCGTCTGGGCTTCGGGTGGCGATCAGGAAAAGATTCTAAGTTACTTCAGAAAGACACAAGTTTGAGTCTAGACGACTTGTCGACCATCTATGATTCAGGTCTTAAGTTTCAGCTTTCAGGTTTCGGCGATCAGTCTTATCTGATCTCCCGTCCCTCGTCGGCGTCAATGTAGTCGAACATCGTCCGAATATCGGCGCGGCTCTCAAAACCGCCCTCCTTCTTGCGTTTCTCAAGCATCTCAACGAGGTCATCGTTCCATCCGCGGCGGGTCATGAAGCCGTTCCAGACTTCGATCTGCTCTTCAGTCGGAGCTTTGCCGTTCTTAGAGATCCACTCCCAAGCCTGCTCATCATTCGTAGAGGAACCCACGGCCTTTGCTAACTCATCATATCCCACTCCCAGTAGGGAGCAGCAGCGCACATCGAATCCCTTGCCTAGATTGGGCACATAATCTTCTCCAAGTTGAACTGTGGTATGCAGACGGATCTTGTCGATCATCCGGGGGAAATAGACAAGTCCATGACAAGTGTCGTAAGGACTGACGGGCACGGTGTTACTCATATCTCTAATTTAGAAGGTCTTTGAAAGCTACTCAAGAGAAAGAGAGCCGCTGCGATGCAGATGCAGGAGTCGGCCACATTAAAGGAGGGCCAGTGATAGGACCCGAACTGGAAATCGAGAAAATCGATGACATGTCCGAGACGCAGCCGGTCGGTCACATTCCCGATGATGCCGGCCAGCAACAGCATCCAGCCTGTCTGCATCAAATCTCCCTGAAAGTGCTTTCTCATCACGATAAGCGCCACAAAGGCCACCGTCGCCAGAATGACAAAAAACAAGTTGCTGTCATGAAGCATGCCAAATGCAGCACCCGTATTGTAGACATGGGTGAGAGAGAAAAAGCCGTGGATTACCGGGATCGATTCCTGAAAGGGGATGAAGCGGAGGACCAAGATCTTTGTGAACTGATCCAGCATCGCCAGAATCAGAATCACTCTCCATGGTAAAAACCGCTTCATTCTGAAACAGATGGGGAGACACTCAAGGCTTCGACCGCATCTACGCAGCGCCCGCAGAGCGTCGGATGAGTTGCATGGGAACCCACTTCATCACGATGGCGCCAGCAACGCTCACATTTTTCGGCGGTGCTCATGCCGATCACAATCCCCTTCTCTCCCTTAGAGATGGAGAGATTGCTCAGGATCAAAAACTCCTCGATCTCGGCAAGACCGTTGTTCTCACCTTCTTCAACAGTGCTCAGCACCAAAGAATCCTCCGTAGTGACAGCGACCGTGGCCTCAAGAGGCTTACCAATCATCCCGTCGCGCTGAGACTTTTCCAATGCCTGGGAGACATCAGCGCGTAACGCAAGGAGTGCCTCAAAGCGCTTCAGGATTTCCTGATCGGGAGCCTTCTCCTCAGGAAAGAGCTCCAGATGCACGGAACCTTCGGTGCGGAAATGACCCCATGCCTCCTCGGCAGTAAAGACAAGAACCGGGGCAAGCAGGCGGCACAGATCCTCGAAAACCTTGGCCATTACGGCCTGGGTAGCACGGCGACGTGGCGAGGAAACGCTATCGCAGTAGAGACGATCTTTAGTCACATCGACGTAGATACTGCTCAGTTCCACAGCGCAGAACTGGGTGATCGCCTGATAAGCCTTCTGGAACGCGAGTTCCTCGTAGGCTTTGCGGCAGGTATTCACCGTCTCCTGTAGTCGAGCCAGGATCCATCGGTCGATTAACGTCGGTTCCAAGACAGGTGCCGCAACATCGTAGTCGGCCAGGTTGGCAAGCAGGATGCGGAGCGTATTTCGAATCCTCCGATAGGAATCGGTGAGACGCGCGAAGATCTCTTCAGAGAAGGGAACATCGTCGGTAAACTGGACACTGCTAGCCCAGAGTCGGACGATATCTGCACCATAGGTCTTCACAAAGTGGTCGGCCTCGGTCGGCTTCTGATAACCTCCGTGTCCCTGATTAGACTTCGAGATCTTCTGGCGTGTATCGACATCGACCACGAAACCATGGGTCAGGACGGTCTTGTAGGGAGCTTTCTCATTCAATGCCACCGAGGTCATGAGCGAGGACTGGAACCAGCCGCGATGCTGGTCCGTTGCCTCGAGATAGAGATCGGCGGGAAACTGAAGTTCGGGACGTCCACGCAGAACAGCCTCATGGCTTACTCCACTGTCGAGCCAAACATCGAGGGTATCATTGCGACGAACCGATCCGACAGGAGCCCCGGTCAGGCGGCACCACTCGGCATCATCCAGGAAGAACCAGGCGTTCGATCCCCTCTCAGCCACCACCTCGGAGACCTTCGCGATGACAACAGGATCCAGTATCGGATCCCCTTCGGGCGTATAGAATGCAGGAAGAGGAACTCCCCAACTACGCTGGCGGGAAATACACCAGTCAGGACGTGACTCGACCGTTCCGCGGATGCGATTGCGTCCCCAATGCGGGATCCAATTCGTGGCGTCGATTTCCTTGAGAGCGGTCTCGCGCAGGGCGTCGATGCGAATAAAGAACTGCTCCACGGCGCGGAAAAGAATCGGGGTTTTGGAGCGCCAGCAATGGGGATAGCTGTGTTGGTAGTCCTGACGACCCAGCAGGGCATTCTTCTCAGCGAGAATCCGGATCACCTCCTCGTTGCCCTCAAAGACATTCTGTCCGACGAGCGATGGAACGCCACACTCCTCGGTGAACTTACCGTAGTCATCCACGGGAGAAAGGAGTTCGAGCCCGACTCTCCGTCCAAGCTGGTAATCATCATCACCGTGACCGGGAGCGATATGAACGCAACCGCTGCCGGTCTCGAGCGTCACGAACTCTGCCGTGTGAATTGTCGAAATCCTGTCCAAGAAGGGATGGCGTGCTTTAATCCCCTCGAGCATGGATCCCTTGCGGGCCTCACCATGCTGGGAAAGTTCCAATCCGGTTGACTCCTTGAACTTATCCGAAAGCCCCGAGGCAACGATTAGGCGCTCCGAGGCATTCTCGAGCAATACATAGTCAAAGTCAGCATGAATGGCGATCGCGAGATTCGCAGGCAATGTCCAGGGAGTGGTCGTCCAGATGACGACTGAGAGAGGCTTGTCTGTTGGAAGACCGGCCGATGCAACCTCATGAGTCTCGATAAGAAACTTCACGAAAATCGCAGGGGAGGTCTTGTCCTGATATTCCACCTCGGCTTCGGCCAGGGCTGTCTGGGCACCCGTGCTCCAGAGAACGGGCTTCTTGCTGCGATAGACCAGCCCCTTCTCGACCATGCGTCCAAAGGAACGGATGATCGCCGCCTCGTAAGAGGGATCGAGCGTCAGGTAGGAATGCTCCCAATCCCCGAAGACTCCGAGCCTGCGGAACTGGGTCCGCTGGATGTCGATGAACTTGCGGGCATACTCCTCGGACTTCTGGCGGACCTGAAGCGGTGTCAGGCCGGCGGAGGATTTCACCACGCGGAACTCGATCGGCAGACCGTGACAATCCCATCCGGGAATAAAGGGAGCCTGGAATCCGGCCATCGTCTTCGATTTGACGACAAGATCCTTGAGCACCTTGTTCAAGGCGGTCCCCATGTGGACATCTCCGTTCGCGAACGGAGGGCCATCATGAAGGATATACTTCGGCGATGCCTCGCGTGCCTTCTGGATGGAAGCGTAAAGCCCCTCCTTCTCCCACTTCGCCAGAAGCTCCGGTTCACGCTGGGCAAGCCCAGCCTTCATCGGGAAGGGGGTCTTGGGAAGAAGGACGGTATCTTTGTAGCTGCTCATGAAAATCGGCTGTTGGTTTTTTGGTCCGTTAGATTAGGTAATTCTAAGAAAAGGACAGGAGTCAAAAGTTTACCTCTAATCCCAATAGTCCAACACCCTAACAGCCCAAAAAGCCTTTAGCCCTCAAACGTATCGTCGAGCCAGGTCAGGAGCTCGGAGATTGTCTCCACGGTCTCGTCACCCATGTTCGAGATGCGGAAGGTCTCGCCTTTGATCTTTCCGTAGCCGCCGTCGATGATGCAGGAGTGCTTGGCCTTGAGGCGTCCGATCCAGGCCGCAACGTCCGCACCCTTGTTGTTCTTCACGCAGGTAAGGCTGAGAGAGCGGTATCCCTCCGGAGCGAAGAATTCCCAACCGCGGGCATTCACCCAATCTGCGACCAGTTTGTTCGTGGCCGCGTGCCGGGCGTAGCGGTTATCGAGTCCCTCGGCCGCAACATCCTCAAGCTTCGACTGGAGCGCAAAGATGTGCGAAATGACCGGGGTGCTTGGGGTCATGTCCCCCTCGTGGTTCTTCTGGAACTCGAGAAAATCGAAGTAGTAGCCGCGTCCCTTGACCTCGGCAGCGCTGCTCATCGCCTTCTCGGAGACCGAGAAGAGCGCCATGCCGGGAGGCAGGGCGAGAGCCTTCTGGCTACCGGTCAGCATCACGTCGATGCCCAGCTCATCCATCGGTACGGGAAGCACGGAAAAGGAGGAGACGGTGTCGACGATGAGCAGGACCTCGGGGAATTCCTTCAGCACGTCGGTGAGTTCCTTTAGCGGATTCATGCATCCAGTCGAGGTCTCGTTATGGATCAGGGTCACGACATCGATATCTCCCTTGGAGAGACGCTCACGCAGGAGTTCCGGAGTGATCGGGTTGCCCCACTCGACTTGAAGCTTCTCGGCCTCGTAGCCACAGCGCTTGGCGACATCGTTCCACTTGTCGGAGAAGGCTCCGGTCATGCAGTTCAGGACCTTCCCTTTGACAAGATTGCGAAGGGCACCCTCCATCACTCCCCAGGCAGAGGATGTGGAGATATAGACGGGACGCTTGGTTCCGAAAAGCTGCTGGAGCCCCGGTTGGACGGAAGCGTAGAGCTTTTTGAAGTCATTGCCGCGGTGTCCGATCATCGGCTTACGGAATGCTTGGAAAGTTTTCTCCGAAACCTCGACGGGTCCCGGGCTGAAGAGTTTGATGTGTGGGCTCATGAAGTGGTGGATTTTGCCAGAAGCTCTCAGTTTTCCCAGAGAAAGTTTTCCAACCGCAGCTTGGAAATTCTGGCCTTCGCCTCTTCGGCTCTGGGACCACCTTCGGCGACGATCTGACCATAAAGGGCGACCGCATCGTCCCACTGCTTGCGGCTCTCAAGCAGGCGAGCCCCCTCAAAGGCCGCCTTGTCATGCCAGAGTTGCTCCGGCTCCGCTGTACGCGGATTCTTAAACACCTGATAGCAGGTGACGAGCGCCGCATCCCCCTCCCCGAGACTCTCCAGGATAAGAGCACTCTTGCAGAGCGCCTGATTCCGCCAGCGGAGTGATAGAGAGAGATCGGATGCCAGCTCCCTCCAGCACTTCAGGGCTTCACGTTCCTTGACTGGATCCTTGGCCCCAAGCTGATGCAAGGTATCCCCCTTGGCCATGAGGGCGGCGGCGATTAGTTCTGCATCGGGACCGGTCGAGGCGTTGGTTCCTGCGGAAGAGCGTGAGCAGAGGATCTTGTCGTAGATGGCCAGCGCTTCCAGCGGAAGGTTCTGGGCGTTTTTTAGCGCTCCTTCCTGAAGACGGGCCTGCCAGACCATGCGGTCACTGCCACTCGTCTCCGCAACACGCTCCAGCAGCATCAAAGAATCGTCGATCGACGCGGGATCCATCGACCGGGCTGCGGACTGTGCGGCCAGAAAAAGGGCATGCCGCCCGAGATCGGTTCCCGCGCCGGAAGCTGCCAACTGCTCGAACTCCACCCGTGCTCCCTGAACATCGCCGCTGGAAAGAAGCGCCTCCGCGAGTTTCAGGCGGACCTCAGGGACGAAGCGGGAGTCAGGATGTTTCTCCAGGAAGGCATGTGCGGCGGCGATCACAGCGGCTCCGTCTGCCTTCCGTCCTGTATCTTTCAGAAAGACGTTCAGGTACTCCTCCCTCTCCGGTTCCGAGGAGTTTTCGTGCACCGCCTTCGCAAGGTCACTGATAGCAGCATCCCCCTTTCCCGACTTCATGTTCAGTTCGGCGGCGGCGAGTCGGGCGCGCGACTTGATCGTGGGGTCAGTTGCCTTGTCGGCGACAAGGAGGATCATGGGCAAACCGGAAGCCTCACCCCTGCGAGCCAGATCCAATGCTATCTGGAGCTGCATTTCTTCGGAGGCAGGCCCCGTGTTGCTCTGTGCCATTTCTAGGGCAGCCTGGGAAAAATTGAGCGACCCCCTCCCCGTCTTTGCTATCAGGACTGCCTGGTTGAAGATTGCATCCTGAGCAAGAGAAGGATCCAGCGTCGATGCCTGAGTGAAGGCTGACTTTGCCTCCTCCGACTTTCCTGCTGACGATGCAGCAAGCCCTCTGAAGAATGCCAACTGGGCACGGATCTCGGGCGTTGCAGAAGCTCGGTCGGCAGCCAAACTGAAAGCCTCCGCGCCCATCCCATGCTGCAGCTTCGTGGAGACAAGCAGGAGCGTTGCCTTATCGCTCAGGGGATCGGCCGGAGAAGTTTTGATCAGTCCATCCAGCAGGGATTCCGCGAGCTCGGCATGCCCTAGCCTCAGCTCTCCCTTCGCTTGATAATAGGAGGCCAGCTTTGCCCGGGAAGGCTTGGAGGCATCCCCAGACCATTTCTTCAACATAGCATCATCCGGAGTGCCGGCCTTTGCGTAGAGCTGGTCCAGCAAGCGGAACTGATCCTCCATAAGCGGTGCCTGATCGACGGCATCGAGTCGTTTTTCCAAGAGATCGACTCCTTTGAGGGTGCTGATCATGTTTGTCGTCGAGTTCAGGCAGAGCGCCTCTCCCAGCGTGGCCGCGGAAATAATCCAGGGTGAAACCGGTGGAGTAGACGCGAAGAGTTTTCTGGCATCGACAGTCTTGCCCGCGCGCCATGCGGCCAGTCCCTTCAGGTAGGAAGCTGAGGCCTTACCCTCTTCGCTTCGGAAACCGGATTGGGGAATCGCCTTCAAAGCCTCCTCGGTCTTGCCGAGGGCCAGCAAATCAGTACCCCTCTCCAGAAGAACATCCTCGGCTATCGGGGAGTTGGCCGGAATTTTCTCCAGCACAGCCAGTGCTCCGGTGGGATCATTGTTTCCCCGGAGCGCTCTCGCCAGGCAGAGCGCGAGCGTATCGGACGAAACGCCGGTTATCAGGGCATTCTTTTGCGCGAGTGCGAAGAAGATCTCCTTGGCCGATGCGGGATCGCCACTCCCAAGAAGAGCAAGTCCCTTCCAGTAACAAAGGGTCGGATCATTCAACGAATCAAGCGGGACGATGACGGCCAATGCTTCCTCAAAGCGACCTCCCGAAACAAGAAGAGCCACCAAGCGCCTGATCAGCTCGGTTTTCTTGGCGGGATCCTGCTTCTGCTGAATCTGGGTGCGAAGGAGGGCTGCAGAGACTTGGGGAAGGTGCTCGAGTGCGGCTCTCCTGGCCACGTCAACAGGGGGCGTGGAATTGCTCTCCTGTGCTGAAAGAAAGGGAGCGGACGCAATTACCGCTGCAAGACACGCCGCAACCAGGATCCCGTGTGACTGCCTACGTGCTCGGCCACCTCGTCGGGTGTCCCGCAGACCACAAGACTGCCCCCCAGCTCTCCCCCTTCGGGTCCCATGTCGATGATCCAGTCCGCGCATTTGATAACTTCGAGATTATGTTCGATAACGATGAGTGTATTTCCAACGTCGCGCAACCTCAGCAGCACTTCCAGCAGTTTCTGAATATCTGCAAAATGAAGCCCCGTGGTCGGTTCGTCGAGCAGGTAGAGCGTGCGACCGGTGGCTTTCTTGGAGAGTTCACTGGCCAGCTTCAGTCTCTGGGCTTCCCCGCCCGAGAGCGTGGCGGCCGACTGACCGAGCTTGAGATAGCCGAGACCGACCTCCTGAAGCATCTCGAGCTTGCCATGAATGGCCGGAATCGAGCGGAAGAATCCCGCCGCATCGTCAATCGTGAGTTCCAGCACGTCGGCGATATTCTTCCCCTTGTAGGAGATCTCGAGGGTCTCCCGGTTGAATCGGCGCCCGCGGCAGAGCTCGCACTCCACAAAGACATCGGCCAGGAAATGCATCTCGATCCGGATCATTCCGTCCCCTTCGCACTCCTCGCAACGACCACCCTTCACATTGCAGGAAAAACGCGCCGGGGCATAGCCGCGGACTTTGGCGGGAGGCAGTCCGGTGAAGAGATCCCGGATCGGCCCGAAGACCCCGGAATAAGTCGCTGGATTGGAACGGGGCGTCCTCCCGATCGGGCTCTGGTCAATCACCACCACCTTGTCGAAGGCCTCGTCACCCAAAATCCTTCCATATTCACCGGGGACATCCTTGGCCCCATAGAACTGACGAGCCAGTGCGCGGTGCAGGATGTCGTTCACAAGAGTCGATTTTCCACTCCCGGAAACTCCCGTCACAACGGTGAAGAGTCCCACGGGAAAACCGACCATGATCTTCTTCAGATTATTCTCGGAGGCATCAGTCACTGTCAGCCATCCCGGTCCCGGAGCCGGCTTCACGGGAGGACGATTACGGATTCTCGGAACGGAGATCTTCGCTTTGCCCGAGAGGAACTGGCCCGTCAGCGAGGCGGGATTAGCAAGGATCTCGGCAGGAGTTCCGGTGGCCACGATCTCCCCTCCCCTGGGCCCGGCCCCGGGTCCCATGTCGAGGATATGGTCGGCGGCAAGGATCGTCTCCTCGTCATGCTCGACGATGACTACGGAATTTCCGAGATCGCGCAGTCCCCGGAGGGTTGCCAGCAGGCGATCATTGTCCCGCTGATGCAGACCGATGCTCGGCTCATCGAGCACATAAAGCACCCCCGCCAGACCGGAACCGATCTGCGTTGCGAGACGAATGCGCTGCGCCTCACCGCCCGAGAGAGTGCCACTTTCGCGGTTGAGCGTCAGGTAGCCCAGGCCGACTTCGACAAGGAAGCCGAGTCTTGCCCCGATCTCGCGGAGCAGATCCTCCACTACCTTGCGTTCGGTGACGGAGAGTTGAAGTCCGGCGATGACCTCGCGGGCCTTTGCAGCCGGAAGTGCACAGAATTCTTCGATGTTCCATTCCCTTTTCTCGGATCCGACAATGCTCTCAAGCGTGACCCCCAGGATCTCGGGACGGAGACGGGCTCCTCCGCAGGTCGCACAGGCTTTGCGGGCAAAATACGACTTTAGTCTGTTTTTCTTCAGCTCGCTCGCGGAAGTCTGCATCTGGCGCTCCACCATCGGAACCAAGCCCTCGAATGCCTTGATCTGGGGAGCCCGTCCTCCTTTGCCCTCGTTTCCGCCGAGTTCCAGCATTTCGCTACCGGTTCCGTAAAAGAGCTTCTGTTTGAACTGCTCGGGCAGATCGCGGAATGGCACTTCTTGAGATGCTCCTGTCGCCTCGCAGAGAGCCTCCAGGACAAGCTTGTAGTATTGCCCCATCCGCTTGTCCGGCTTTCTCCAGGGACGGACGGCACCCTTCTCCGGAGGGGCTAGCTTCATCTCAGGATCGACCAGCAGGCCAGGATCACAGAAGGGTTCGGTCCCGAGTCCCTGGCATGCGGGGCATGCCCCCAGATGACTATTGAAGGAAAAATGGCGCGGAGTCAGACGAGGCATCGTGAAGCCAGTTTCCGGATTGCAGAAATCAGTAGAGAAGGGTCGCTCCTCCCAGTGATCTGGTGCTGCACCGGGTGCCTGATGGAGAACGGTCACCATGTTCTTCCCCCAGCGCAGCGAGGTCTCTAGCGAATCAAGCAGGCGTTCACGGATTCCCTCGCCCCCTCCTTCGGATCTTAGGGCCAACCGATCCACCACGGCCTCGATAGCGTGCTTTTTGGACTTTAGAAGTTTGATCGGCTCCGGTCGTCCCAGATCGATGATCTCGTTGTCGATTCTCAGGCGGACAAATCCCTCGCTTCGGGCCCGGTCGATTACATCGCGGAATTCACCCGTCTCGTTCCTTACCAGCGGGGCCAGCAGCATGAGACGCGTTCCCTCGAGCCATGAGAGGATCTCGGTTGCGATCTGCTGGGGCGATTGACGGCGGATAGCCACCCCCGTCTGCGGATCATGGGGTATGCCGATGGCAGAGTAGAGGACGCGGAGGTAATCATAGATCTCGGTCGTGGTGGCGATGGTCGAGCGGGGATTCGGCGGGGCGATCCGCTGCTCGATGGCGATCGCCGGTGAG
>CAIOJL010000155.1 GCA_903858595.1 uncultured Spartobacteria bacterium
CTCACCGAAGCCCGCGTGGTGATCGAGGATTACCGCAGGGAATACAACACCTTCAGGCCTCATAGCAAACTGGGCTATCTCAGCCCGGAACGCTTCGCCGCCAGGAAGAGCGCAGCATCTCCGTCTCCGGTCGGCCTACGGTCTCCCTACGCCGGAGATGGACAACCAAACAACAACCCACTAGAAACCAAAACAACCCTCAAAGACTAACTCTCATGTGGTCCAACTTCCCGAGTCCCGTCATGGGCAATTCCATTCTGAAATTTTAGCCACAGCAGCCTTTGGCTAAGCACAAAATTCTCAAGACGGATGAAGACCTCCTGCGCAAGTCAAGGCGTAGTGGTTCTACAGCGATCGAGCAGCAACTCTTCCCCGCGCTTAAATCCCAAGCTTTCTTACTACCCTTCTTCGGGTTCTACATGCACGGTCACATCTTCGAGAGGTAATTCCGAAGTCATCAGCTTGTCCTTCACTAGGTGGGAGATGGCATGCCCCTCACGGACAGAGATGTCGCCACCAACCCTGATGTGGAAATCGGCGATGTAGGAGAGGCCACTCTTGCGGATGCGGCATTTTTCGGCGCTGATGACTCCGGGAATGGAACAGGTGATATTCATCACCGTCTTCTCAGCGTCGGGAGAAACCCGGGCATCCATCACGTCGCCGAGAGAGAGCTTCAACATATTGTAGGAGCTGTAAAAGATCACGACGCAGGCGAAGAGGGCCGCCCAGTCATCTGCCACTTCATAACCACGTCCTCCGAGCAGGCTAATCGAGATGCCGATGAAGGCAGCAATTGAGGTCACGGCATCGGAGCGGTGGTGCCAGGCATCCGCCAGGAGAGCATTGCTTCCAATCTTGCGGGCACGTCGGGCCATGAACTGGTAGAGGGTCTCCTTGAGGGCAATCACCCCGATCAGGATCAGCAGGGTCCATGGGGAGGGGAAGTGAATGGGCGCACCATGCGCAGCGGCGATCAACTGGATGATGCTGTTGTGGGCGATCAGGGCTCCGGCGATGGCCAGAACGAGCGATCCGATGAGAGAGGAAAGGGATTCAGCCTTCCCATGACCATAAGGGTGGTCCTCGTCGGGTGGCTTGGCGGCATATTTCAGGGCTGCCCACATCAGCAGAGAACTAAAGAGGTCGAGAAGTGACTCGATGCCATCGGCAATCAAGGCGTTGGAGCGCCCAAGAAGTCCTCCGGCGATCTTGCCTGTCGAAAGTATCAGATTGAGCAGAACGCCGGTGAGAATCACCTTCTGCCCCTCGGCTGCCTTGCGCTGAATATCGCCATTCATCCGTTATTCAGTTTTGAAAGCCTCTTTAGTCTCCCGAATATACTCTCGAACTGCTGATTGGAACGGAGTGGCCAGATCAGCCTTCGGCTTGACGAAAGCAGGGCGGAACCAAGGCTGGAGTCCCAGCAGATCCGGGGTTACGAGAATCTGTCCATCACATTGGATGCCACTCCCGATGCCAATCGTCGGAATGTCCAGTTGTCTACTTATCTCTCCGGCCAGAGTCTCTTCGACAATCTCCAGGACTAGAGCGCAGCATCCGGCTGCCTGAAGAGCAAAGGAGGCCTGAAGGATAGCCTCGGCTTCTGACTCGGTCTTCCCCTTACGATGGTACCCTCCCTCCTCACGGACATGCTGGGGAAGCATCCCGAGATGTCCAATCACTTCAATGCCATTCGAAACAAGCAGGGCGATCTGATCAGGCAGGGGTCCCTCTAGCTTAACGGCATCAGCTCCGGCTTCTACGAGCCGTCTTGCACTGGCAAGTGCTTGTTCGGGAGTCTGATAGGTATGGAATGGGAGATCTGCTGCCACGGGAGCATTCTTGACCCCTCGACGGACAGCCTTCAGGTGATGGATGATCTCGTCCAACGTTACATCGATGGTGTCTTTTTGACCTAAAACAACCATGCCCAGAGAATCCCCTACCAGGATCAGATCGATTCCGGACTCGTCCAGAAGACGTGCCGAGGGGTAGTCGTAAGCTGTTAACCATGCCTGGCGATGACCCAGGGCCTTGGATGCAATTAAATTATTTCTGATATTCATTATGCATTTACGGTTAATGATATAAGACTATTTATTACTAATTATTAATAAGTATTCTAGGCAAGTATGAGACCATCCAGGGAGCTGAAGATCAGGCCGAATCTCAGCCAAGGGAGTCAGAACAAAGGAGCGCTCAGAGATGCGAGGATGAGGCAACTCCAACCCCGAGATACGCAGAGACATTCCGTCGCAATACAGGAGATCCAGATCAAGGGATCGAGGTTCATTAATCCCTCGATATTCAGGCCGACCGGATGCCATCTCGAGAGACTGTAGGCGCCGGAGAAGAATCACAGGATCGAGGGATGTCTCCAGCTCAACCACGGCATTCAGAAAGAGAGGAGATCCAGGAGGGCAGTCGATCGGCTCGGTCTCATGCAGACTGGAGACAAGGAACTCACCCTCCTCATGAAGACTCTGGAGATGACTGATTGCCTCTTTTAAAATGGCATTTCTATCGCCCAGATTGGAGCCGAGGGCGATGCCGGCGCGCATAATCTAGTCTCCTGGAAGAGTGAAAGATCAGCGTAAACCGAGCACATCCTGCATATCGTACAGGCCTGACTGGTTTTGCTTGGTATCACGGGCCCATAAGGCAGCGCGGAGAGCTCCTCGGGCAAAGGTCTCTCGACTAGAGGCCCGGTGAATCAACTCCAAGCGATCACCAGGAGCTGCCAGTAGGACCGTATGGTCACCAACGACATCGCCGCCTCGCACTGCATGTACGCCGATTTCGTTCTGGGTACGCTCGCCTGTCATACCGGAACGTCCGTGACGGGTATCCTTCTCGTAATCAAGGTGATAGGCTTCATCTAGCACTTCAACTAGGCGTCGGGCTGTGCCGCTGGGAGCATCTTTCTTGAGGCGATGGTGAACTTCGATCACCTCGGCATCGTAGTCGGACCCAAGAATCTCGGCGGCCTTCTTGGTTAGCCAGAAGAGGGTATTCACTCCGACGCTGTAATTCGGCGAGAAAATGACAGGTATCTTTGCCGAGGCCTCAGTGATCGCCTGACGCACATCATTGGAATGTCCCGTTGTTCCAATGACGATAATCTTGCCTAATTCAACGCATTTCTTGAGAGCTGGTAGTGTTGCATCGGCATGGGTGAAATCAATGAGGGCATCACAACCAGTGATCGCTTCCAAGGACTCTCCTGCATCAATTGTACCCACCAGTTCCAGAGCAGGGATATCCTTGGCAGCGGCAATAAGGGCCTGCCCCATTCTTCCTTTAGATCCGTAAATAACAACTTTAAGTCTATTCATAGTATCGTGTTGCAATTAGATAATCTTGGCCTCTTCAAGGGTCTTCAAGAGAATCCATTTATTGACGGCAGTCATCTCACAGAGAGGAAGGCGGACATCATCTGCGCAAAATCCCATGGCGGCTAGTGCTGTCTTGATAGGTACGGGATTGGGTTCGATGAAGAGATCGTGGAAGAGTGGTGCGTAGAGGGTATGAATTTCCTCTGACTTAGCCAGATCTCCCTTCAGGAAGTTCTGAACAAGTTCCGTTACCTCAGCGGGAATAATATTTGAGGCAACACTGATCACACCGACCCCTCCAGCGGCCATAAAAGGAAATGTTAGGGCGTCGTCACCGGAGAGGATCTGGAAGCTAGCCGGAAGGGCAGCACGTAGCTGATGGACCCGCTCGACATTACCTCCAGCCTCCTTGATCGCCACCACATTCGGACAATCCCCTACCAGACGGACTACGACCGATACGGGGATTTCGATACCGCAACGTCCCGGGATACTGTAGAGGACGATCGGAATGGAGACTGAGTCGGCAACCTTCTTGAAATGACGGTAGAGGCCCTCAGGAGAGGGCTTGTTGTAGTAGGGAGCTACTAGCAGGACGGCATCAGCTCCAAGCTTCTCGGCCTCGATAGTCAGCTCAACAGCTTCTGAGGTGGCATTTGATCCCGTGCCGGCAATGACCAGTACTCTCTTGTCAGCTGCCTTAACAGCAATCTCGATCACTCTGCGGTGCTCCTCATGGCTGAGGGTGGGGGATTCACCAGTTGTGCCCACGGGCACGATGCCGGAGATACCACCTTGGATCTGAGTCTCGATGAGAGCTGTGAGGGCAACTTCGTCAAGGGTGCCATCCTTGAACGGGGTAACAAGCGCAGTATGGGCACCAGCAAAGGAAATCTTGGACATGGAAGCTGAAGTGAAAAATGAAAGGTGAAAGATGAAAAGTTAGAGCTTTGAAACGAAGCAATGGGCTCTTTGTCTTCCTAGATGGTCACATTGCCAGTAAAGACGAAATCAGCTGGCCCTGCGAGGGTCACAGCTTCAGGTTGTCCGTTTTGCATTTGGAATCCCACCTCAAGAGTCTCTCCGCCATGAACCTGTACAGAGATGGGAGAGGGGGCCTTAGACAGATGATGATGAATCAATGCAGACGCAACAACGCCGGTACCACAGGCCAGGGTCTCATCCTCAACCCCGCGCTCGTAGGTGCGGATGGACAGAGAGCCAGGAGCCAGAATCTTGACGAAATTGGCATTCGTCCCGGCTGGGGCAAAGCGCCGGTGTTGGCGAAGGGCGCGGCCTAACTCAAAGACCGGGGTCTCCTCGAGGTTCTGTACGAAGGTGACGGCATGGGGAACACCGGTATTCAGGGAATGCACCTCCAGATCCCGATCCAACACACGCAGCGAGTGGGCCAACTGAAGACTGTGAGGCTCGCTCATGCGGAGACGGACACGGTCATCAGGGAGGAGTTCTGCTGCAAGTATCCCCACCTCGGTCTGGAGGGAGAGAGTTCCGGCGGTCAGGGCCAGCAGTCTCGCTGTAAAGCGGGAAAAACACCGGGCTCCATTGCCGCACATCTCGGCCTCACCGCCGTCGGCATTGTAATAGCGCATGCGGGGTAGTTCCGGCGAGCCTTCGAGGGCTATCAGGCCATCGGCTCCGATGCCCCGGTGACGGTCGCAAAGACGCGCGATCTGCTCGCAGGAAAGGCTGTGTAAGCCATCACGGTTATCCACCATGACAAAGTCATTTCCGGCACCATTCATCTTGGTGAACTCCAAAGTCATCCCGCAAGTATCATTCGCAATGATCATAATGGAAAGGATGAAGGGGCATTCTCCTGCAGTCGCAGAGCAACTGACGAATGAAGGATTAAGATGGAACTCATGAACTCATGAAAAAAAGAAGAGGTGAACCTGAGAAAAAAATCCCAGAATCGAAGGTTTTAGGTCTGGCCGTGAATCCCGGCACTCAGTGGCTCACCAGCCTTATACCTGCTTAAACTTACCAACTTCATTCATTCCTGAGTTCTTGAGTTCCATATTGAAATTCATCTCTGCCCTTCTGCGGGTAAACTTTATTTCGTACCGTGCACCGCCTCGGCAATCGGACGGACAAAGTCTGCGATCATAGCGGGCAGTTCCGGCGTATCACCGATCTCAGCAATCCTGCGGACAATGGCACTGCCCACGACCACGCCATCGGCTAGTCCGGCGACCGTTGCTGCCTGTTCAGGATTTGAAATGCCGAATCCGACGGCGACCGGCACGTCCGTGAGGGCACGGATGGCGGCGACCCGTTCGGCAATATCGGTCGAGAGGGTGGTCTGTTCTCCTGTGACTCCTTCACGGGAGACATAATAGATAAAGCCCTCGGAAGCCTCCGTGATCTCCTTGAGTCGCTCGGGTGGAGTGGTCGGGGCGATCAGGCGGATAGCCTTAAGTCCCTGGTCCGATAAGAGCTCGTTATTCCTGGCTGCCTCCTGGGGCGGCAGGTCAAGCAGCAGCAAGCCATCGGCACCTGCCGCGATGGCATCTGTCTGGAACTTCTCAAATCCATAGATATAGACCGGATTCAGGTATGCAAAGAGGACGATCGGGATTTGGCTGGTCTTGCGGATCTCGCGGATGAGATCGATGATCCCCGGAACTGAGGCTCCTGCGGCCAGGGCGCGACCAGCAGCCATCTGAATAGTGGCTCCATCAGCCAGGGGGTCGGAGAAGGGAATGCCGAGTTCAAGGAGATCGACTCCAGCTTTCTCCAATTCGATGGCGATCTGAGCCGAGGCGCTCAGAGTAGGGTCGCCGCCGGTGATGTAGGCGATCATAGCCGTCCTTGCCTCGGCCTTTAGGCGAGCAAAGAGTTCTTCGATGCGATTAGTGGGGACAGGTTTGGAAGTGCTAGCAGTCATGCTGGAAGCAAGTGATCAAAAGGCCAAATGCGTCAGAAAACAATCCTGCAGGCCCTATTATCTTCTCCTTTCGATAACTACAGATAATATATGTCATGAATAATAGAATATAGTAAAAAACGTAAGATCCAATCCACCTAATCAGATGATCTCTTGATAATCTCGATCTCGGCGACCATGGAGTCAGCTTGATCACCCGCAGTAGCTGTCTGGCTAGGCCCTCGATAGATGAATCCATCCTTCTGGATAGCTGTCTGGAGACTCCCCGAGAGTTCAGACCATTCCTTGCTATTAATAATGACGACGATGCGGATACGGTCAGACTCAACAGCTTCCACATACTGGAGATTGCGGTCGGATAAGATGTGAAGAATCTCATTAGTGGCCCTGGTCATTAATGCTGGAGGCGCCAGAATCTGGATCTCTTTCATTTTGGAGTTGAACTGAGGCAACCTGATGGCGCTTGATGCCGCCTTCTCCAAGTTGGCCCTAAAACTCCCCATAAAGGCAGATGGGTTTCCGCCAACCAAAGAATTCGTCGTTACAAGAGATGATGGATGATTCTTCTCCCGACCATGGAGGGGCGTGAAACAAGCCTTTGTCAACGCCACTCCCATAGCCATGAAGGGAACCGTCAGCAAAACAATCAGAATCCCCACCAACAACCCTATCCAGATCCAGGCCTTGGAACGACCGGAGGATTCATCGTTGTCGCTCATCTCACAGAACCCTGCGATCCGCGGATTCAGGAATCAAGTTCAAAGAAAGAAGCTA
>CAIOJL010000156.1 GCA_903858595.1 uncultured Spartobacteria bacterium
CTAGGGAAGCGCTGATTAAATCGCATAGAGGCCGTTGCGGAAAGAAATGGCCGATCGGAAGAAACGGCCGGGCAAGCAATGGGGAGTAAAGGGATGGGTGATGGGTGATGGGTGATGGGGGCTTGGCTGGACGGATCGCCCCTTTCTTGGTAGACTGAATGGATGGAGATTGTAGAAGTAAAACCCTTGGGCGGTTTTCGACTCTTCCTGAAATTCAATGACGGAGTCTCGGGCACCGTTGATCTCTCTTCTATTGCAGGCCGTGGCGTTTTTGCATCCTGGCTGAATGAAGGTTTCTTTGAAAAGGTGCGAATTACAGATGTTGGCGCACTGGAATGGCCGGGCGAGTTGGACCTTTGTCCGGATTCGTTATATCTGCAATTGACCGGAAAAAATCCCGAGGATCTCTTTCCTTCCATCAAGCGCAATCTCGCTCATGCCTGAGCTCTCCCGTTTTTACGGTATCGTCATTCAGGTTTACTATGGCGATCATGCGCCTCCCCATTTCCATGTCTTGTACTCGGATCATAAGGCTTAAATTGATATCGAAAGCCTAGCGTTGATGGAGGGGGCGTTGCCTCCGCGAGCAATGGGGCTCGTCGTCGAATGGGCTTCTATCCATCAGGATGAGTTGCGTGAAGCGTTCAGCAAAGCAGCAGCCATGGAGCAGCCACAGAAGATAGCGCCGCTTCCTTGAGAAGGTGGGGAGGGGCGGGCCCGTCAGGATCTGATGGGATAAGACATCGGTCATCTCATGATCTACTCCTTGGGGTTGGTGCTGACCTTCAACATGGGCCGAGATATCACTCTGCTGGTTATCTACCCCTTCGTCTTCGGATGGCTCCTGCTGACCTGGATGCAGAAGAGGAGGAAAAAAGCTGAAAGCTGAAACCTGAAACCTGAAACTTGAAACCTGAACCAAACCCGTGGGAACGGGTGCGGAAGACTACGATGCAGTCGTAGCCCCAACGGGGCGGCACGGCTTTGCGGGCGGCAAGTGCCGTCAAAAGGCGAAAATGGGGAGTCGAGCGTCGAGAGGACGAGAGTCGAGGGCCAGCAAAGGATGAACCAGGCCAAGTCGAGGGACGAAGGTCGAGCGTCGAGAGCCAGCAGGGGGAACCAAGCCCGAGGGGTCGGGCTAAAGGCGCCGTAACGGATGCGGAGCAACGGCCGGGCCTGCCAAAATGAAAAATGGGGGATCCCGCGAAGCGGGAGGGGATCAGGGATCGGGGGAAAGGGATGGGGGAAGGGATGAAACTTGAAAGCTGAAACTTGAAACTTGAAACCTGAACCAAACCCGTGGGAACGAGTGCGGAAGACTACGATGCAGTCGTAGCCCCAACGGGGCGGCACCGTTTGCCGGGCGGCAAGTGGCGTCAATGAAAAATGGGGGCTGAACTAAGCCGAGGAGGATGGGGAAGCCGTTGTTGGTTGGAGGTTCTTGGTTCTCCGGGAATTGGGAACTGGGAACTTGAGGAATCCGATTGTCGCTCCCGAGTTAAGACGATATTGTTGGGTCAATGGAATTAGCCCAGATCAAGTCCCGTGAGATAGTGGATGGCGGCATCCGCGATCAAGTTCTCGAGGACCGAAAGTTTCCTTTGCATCTCATTGCTGGGAAACTCCGCCCCTTTCTGCGGGTTTTACAAGATCAGTTCCATCCTGAACGGGTAGTGGTCTTCGGTTCATATGCCTATGGGACTCCAGACAAGGACAGCGATGTTGATCTTCTTGTGGTCAAGCCGATCGAGCAGAGCAGGTTAAAAGACAAAATTGCGATCCGTTCGGCATGGTGGCCCCTTCTGCGGGATTCCGGCCCAATCTCTTTTGATCTAATGCTGGCCGAGCCCAAGGAGTGCGAATCCGGGGCAACCGGTGAGGGATCTTACTTAGGGAAGATTCTGGAGAAGGGTATCCGTGTCATATGAAAACCGACCCGAGTAGCCCCTCAGATTGGTTCATGATGGCGGCTGACAGACTTGAAAAAGCCGACGCGCTTTTTGAGCGTTTCGGTTCTTCTTGGTCAGGTGTGGAACTGCTGCACGAAGCTGCGGAGAGGTATCTCAAGGGTTTTCTCGTCTCGCGGGGATGGAACGTGGTGAAAACCCATGACCTGAACCGTTTGCTAGCGGAAGCATGTGAGAGAGATCAGCGATTCGAGGAATTTGCAGCAGCATGCCGAAATCTTACCGAGCAGTTTTGGGAACAGCATTACCCCGGAGGCGAGCTCGATGAGGTAGGGGAGGATTATCCGGAGATCAGGAATGACCTTGAACGCATGATCCAACTCATCATGGTATTGTCCGCTGCCTAGGGAAGCGCTGATTAAATCGCATAGAGGCCGTTGCGGAAAGAAATGGCCGATCGGAAGAAACGGCCGGGCAAGCAATGGGGAGTAAAGGGAAGGGGAAGGGGAGGGGTTCACAGGGATGAAGGGGATTAAAGGGATGGAGGAGGGATGAAACTTGAAACCTGAACCAAACCCGTGAAACGAGACCTTGGGAAGGTCGAGTTGTAGTCATCTGCAATCGGCAGATGAACCCAACGGGCGAGCCTTGCGGGAGCAAGCGAGTACAAAACGGATGCGGAAGATCACGCGCAGGCGTGACCCGTGAGGGCGCCACGGCTTTGCGGGCGCAAGGTGCCGTCCGAGGCTGTGGGCTAAAGGCTGAAGGATCCCGCGGAGCGGGAGGGGATCGGGGATCGGTAATGGGTAATTGGGGATAGGGGACAGGGCGTTGTTTGTTGCAGGTTCTTGGTTCTTGGTACTTGGTTTCCCAACGGGCTTGTCCCGTTGGAGGTGGAGTCCTGGTCGTCAATGGCGACGCTGGACTTACAACTTCCTTCCCATGGGTCAAGCCCATGGGGGATCTGGGGAACTTTGAGTCAGAGAGCGGTGGTTTGAAACCCCTTGCCGTGTGTATCCCGTGGATATACACTGAGACCATGACAACGACTCTGCAGGCATGGGGAAACAGTCAAGGTGTACGAATCCCTAAAGCTCTGCTCGCGGCTTTGCATCTGAAAAAAGGGATGCGTCTCGAACTGGATCTCTCCCCCAAAAAGGATGCCATTATCGTGAAACCGGCTGGAGATGCGGTTTCACCCCGAGGTAAGCACCGAATCGAGGATTTGGTCTCGAGGATGCCTCGAAACTACAAGGCACAGGAATTTTTAGCGATGCGTGTGGTAGCGAGGTCTGGTAAATGGCTTCCTATATTCCACGCCAGGGAGATTTGGTGACGTTGGACTTTGACCCTCAGTCCGGGCATGAGCAGAGAGGCAGGCGACCGGCGTTGGTCCTCAGCAAAGAGGTATTTAATAGAAGCACTGGTATGGCAATTTGCTGTCCGATTACGAGTACGGACCGGAAGATTCCGCTTCATGTGAAGGTGACGAATCGATGCTCGTTGACCGGTTTCGTGATGTGCGATCAGGTAAAGTCCCTGGATTTTCGAGCGCGCCGCATGAAGCTTATTGAGACTGCTCCACGGGAGCTGATCAATGATGTGTTGGCCATCCTTGACGCCGTGCTTTTTTAGGACTCTTCGCCATGCTGAGTGGGCTATCGGTGGATTCTTACCGCCGCCCTTGCTCCCGAGGGGGGGATCGGGGGAAAGCGTTGTTGGTTGCAGGTTCTTGGTTTCCTGCTACTGGGAACTAGTAACTAGGAACGAGGAACGAGGAACGAGGAACGAGGAACGAGGAACGAGGAACGAGGATGGGCCACAAGATGC
>CAIOJL010000157.1 GCA_903858595.1 uncultured Spartobacteria bacterium
GGCAAGACGCTTCAGTTTCTCATCAGCAACGGGGCCTAGCTGCTGACCTTGGTATGTATAATGCCATTGCATTGTTTAAGGATTTTTCACAAGCGTTCGGTTATTTTTGGTGTTGAGTGTTGTTTAGAAGGCGCCAAGACACACCTCGTTACGAAAAAGCACAAGTGCAAAAAGCCTTTTTGAGTTTTTTGGTGATCATTCGCCGCTTCTTTGCATATCCCGCATGAATCTCATTGATGAGCCCCTACCGAACGGCTAGGTACTTCTGCTGAATGAAGATCTTCTCCAGCACGCTTACCGTCGCCACCGCTCTCGGCTTCTTACTTCTTACTGGGTGTGCCAACGGACCGCAGGTCGATCCGCATATCACGGCGGCTGTTGCTTCCGCCAACGTGAACAAGAATACCTACGACAAGATCTTCAATGCCCGGACGCTGGACTACTCGGATATCATGAACCTGGTGAAGGGACATGTGCCTTCCCACATCACTGTCGGCTATCTCCGCAGCACTCAGAAAGTCTATGACTTCAGCTATTCCCAGCTTGCCTCACTCAAGGCTGCCGGAGCCAAGCCGCATCTGCTGAATTATCTCACTGAGACTCAGGGCTTCTACGGCAACAATAGACCGCAGAAGTCGGGCAAGAAGGTCCCGGGTGACGTGAAGTACAATACAAAGTTGAACCAAGATCAGCAGCCCTTCTACTACAACGCTCCGCTGGTCGACGATTGGTATGATTCTGCCTACACTGAGTCTTGCTACAGCCCCTTCTCCTTCGACACCGGCGGCGGAGGTTAGGGTTTGGCTTAGTTCAGGCTTTGGTTGAACGATCAGGGTCCTTCCCATGAGATGAAGAGCCCCGCAGGCAATCAGTTTTTCCCCGGCCGGTGAAGGCCACTCCTTTTTTCAGCCAGCGGCACCCTTTCCTTGGGATTCTTCTGGCCGCTAGTGTCGGGATACTCCTGACTTCTTTTTTTGGCGCCGGATTATGGCTGTTAGCGGTGTTCTTGTCTGCTTGCCTGTTCCTTCTGCTCTTTCACAAGCAGGGCGGAATATGTTGGGCTGCGACGCTCACGGTTTTCGCTCTTCTTCATCTCTGGAACTGGGATTTATCGCCGGCGCGCAAACTTGTGGCCTACCTTGATTCGACATCGAACGAAGCAATGGGAAATGAGGTTGCCGTACGGGGTATCATCACCGGCGAGCCGAAAATTAGCCGATCGGGATCTGCTACGTTCCCTATGCGACTTGAGGAGTTACGGGGAATGCAGGATGGGAAACTTCTGACAAAGGCCCCGCTGACAGTGCAGGTCCGATGGGTAGGAGCTCAGCCCTCTTACGGAGATCGGGTGCTCTTTCAGGGTATACCCGTGAGACCTGCTCCCCCTCGTAATCCGGGAGAGATGGATTATAGGCGATGGCTGGAAAGGCACGGGATCACCATCCGTTTCGAGTTGGATCCCTCGATTCCCGGAACGATCGAATCCAGCGGGCATGGAAATCCCCTCATGGCCTTTGCGATCCGAGCGCGTCACCGCATGGAGGAAATCCTCTCGATCGATCTGGAGCAAGTATCGGAGGTGAGGGGGGCAATCGAAGGAATCTGTCTCGGTGTCACCGAGCATGCACCCGAGGGATTTACTGATGATTTCCGGTTTACCGGTACCATGCATCTCTTCGCCGTCTCGGGACTACACGTCGGCATGCTCGCCGTGATCCTCTGGTTCGTACTTAAGGCCGTGCGTATCCCGAGGACTTGGGCCGTGATCCTTACCATTCCGACGCTCTTCTTCTATGTGCTGGTGACCGGAATGAAAATGGGAAGTATCCGGAGCGCCACCATGGCCTCGATTCTGTTGATCGGGATTACCCTCTTCCGTCGTTCCCCCTTACTGAACACCCTTGCTGCTGCCGCTTTTTTCCAACTCGCTCTGGATACTAACGATCTTTTCTCCGCAGGCTGGCAATTCTCCTACTCAGTGGTCTTCGCGATTATCGTCGCCGCGCCGCGCATTGAGGCCTGGCTGATTCGGCTTCACGAGCCCGATCCTTTCTTACCCGCCAAGCTGATTGGGGCGCGCGAAAGGTGGGGATTCCGGGCATGGCATCATGTGTCCGGTCTGGCAGCCGTCTCGGCCTCTGCCTGGATCGGAGCGATCATTCCGACGCTCGCCTATTTCCACCTTATCTCCTTCTCTGCATTCGGAGCCAACCTTCTGGCTGTACCGCTTGCCTTCCTTGTCATCTCCCTGGGGGCCTTGTCGCTTGTTGCTGGAACGTTTTCCAGCTGGATGGCTGGAGCGTTTAACAATGCCAACTGGCTTGTTACCAAGTTCCTGCTCTTTATCGTTCAAACTAGCGCCCTGATGCCTGGAGGACACTGGTTCGTAGGTGCTTCTGCTCCAGCCTTCCCGATAATGACCATTCTCGATCTGCGAGGAGGCTCCTGCGCGGTGATCAGGGATGGTAGCCAGTTTGCGCTTATCAATGCAGGGAAGAAGAGAGATGCCGTGGCAACTATCCTACCGTGTCTGCAATCTCTGGGGGCGAATTCTATCAGAAGTTGTCTCATCACCAAGCTGGATGCCTCTCATCTCGGGGGCTTGCCGATTGTGAGTAAGGAGATCCCCGTCTCGGAAGTCCTGGTTTCCTCACAGCTTTCTCGTTCGCAGATTGCAAAGGGCATCCTCTCCTCAGTTCACTCCCATACGGTTTTGCCTGGCAAGCCTATCTCTCTTTCTAAGCGGGTGAGCGCGGAGTTACTGACAACAGGTGACAATGGTCTTCCGGCAATCCGGATCCTGTTGAGTGAATCCCGAATTCTGGTTCTTCCTTTAGCAGATCAGGAACTGATCTCTTCCCTGTCGGTGGTGTCTGATGATTCCCTCCATGCTGATGTGCTTATGATGCCGCTGGGTGGCGCCCAATTAGCCTCCACGCTGGCCCTTATCACAAGGATCGCGCCGAAGGCCGTGATCACACCGGTCGATCTCTTCAAACAAAACGGCGTACCGAGCGGCGAGTGGGAGCGTCTGCTTGCAGAGAAAGGTATCAAGCTTTTCCGTCAAGATAAAAGCGGGGCTCTGACGATCACTTCTGGGTCTGGAAATATAGTCACTCCGTTTTTGGACAGTTCGAATTCGAATCGCTAAGAAAACGAGAGAGAGGAGATTCTCCGTTCGAAGAGATCGTGTCGTGCCGGATCGTAATGGTGGCCGATGAAGCCGACCGACTCGGCGCCTCTCACATTCTCTTCCAGGTCATCAATATAGAGCGTCGTCGAGGGATCCACTCCGAACTGGGTTTGGGCCATTTCAAAAATCCGTGGCTCGGGTTTCATGACGCCCGCCTTGTAGGAGTAGATGCCATCAACGAAGAGCGTCGTGAAGAAATCATATTCCTCGAAAATATGATCGTGGTGGATGCATCCGATATTGGAGAGAAGGTAGAGCTGTGTCTTCCCATGCAGCGAGCGGGCCCACTCAAGCATCGGGGTGTTGACCTGAAAGATCCGTGTCCAGAGCTCCATGAAGTGGTCCTCGGGTCCGTCATGGGCAAAGGCCTCTCGGACTATACGGATGAACTCCTCCCTACTGATAGTGCCCGTCTCGTGGGCCATCCGGTGCGGGTGAAGTTCCTCGATCGAGGGTGCAGTCTCCCTGCCTGTGTGGGAAAGCAAGGCCCTCTCCGCAATGAAGTAGTCGAAGGTCAGCAAAACATTGCCGATGTCGAAGATGACAGCCTGTATTTTCATGGAAGAAATGAGGGGCAAATAAATATGGAACTCACGAAATCAGGAAAGATTTAAAAAACGGAACTCAGAATAAAAAATGAAAAACCTTGGGAAAGGTTGAGGAAATGTGGATGGAGACTGCTGCTATATTCTTCTCACTTCCTCAGTTCCTGAGTTCCAAATTAAATTCTGAATTGTTCAGGTTTCTAAATCAGCTTCTCTCAGAACTTCGAGAGCCGAATTTCTGGCTCCTTCTGGAGTGCCTGTCTTCCAAGCGTTGGCTTCCCATGTCTTCCAGACTTGGGCTCCATGGGAGAAGGCATGCCTCACGGCTGCGCCGACGGCCTTGGGCGATGCGGCGGTGCATCCACAGTTTTCGGTCGTCAGGAGCTCTGCGTTGCCCTCCTCCTGTCCCGGAATGACCTGGCTCATGATGAGAGGAGTAGCTGCTGCCAGGCATTCCTGGACCGTGGCGCCCCCTGCCTTGGCCACGACGAGATGGCTCGAGGCCATCCTCTCTGGCAGGTTCTCCATCCATCCCTCGATCTTGATCGGCCGATCGAACCTTGAGGCAATCTTCTGTAGTGCTGCGCGTAGTTCCTCATCCCGGCCACAGGCGGCGGAGAGTTCGATACCTTCTACCTCGCCGAGATGCTCTAGGATTTTCGCTGCATTCTTCTGGCCGGGATTCACAAGGAAGAGAACTTTGGGGGTTCTCGAAGGTCCGGGACCCATTCTCTCCCCGCGAAGGGTTTCGAAGAGTGCAGGCACAGGGAATCCCGTCACCCGCAGAATGTAACGGGAAACACCCGCCTCTTCCATGACCCGGGCGGTAACCTCATTCGGAAGCAGAAAGAGATCCGAGTGCCCGCTGTACCAGAGGGAGTTGATGGAGATCGAGTCTGTGACCACGGTGACGGTGCGGAAGGGACGGTTCACCTTGCCGTGCAGATGATCGAGCAGATGGTTGTATCCGGGATAGGTCGAGGCGATGACCGCCGGGTTCATTTCCGAGATTCTCTTACTAAGTAGTCGGGCGCCTCGCTTGTAAACAGAGACCCTACCCGGGGCCGTCTTATCTTTGTCTAGAAACTTGTAGAAGCCGCCCCAGAGTCCCGGGAAGTGGTTGATAAAGAAAAAGTATCCTTTCTGGGCTAGCGTGTAGAGCGGACCATAGGCCTCGGCGAAGAGATCCCTCACTTCGACCTCCCGCGTCGGATCAAGAGCGCGCAGGGCGATTGCCAGATTCCTGGCAGCGGCGTTATGACCCTCCCCGAAGGCGGAGGTAAGGATGAGGATCGGGCGTTTCATGGATGATTTGGAAAGAGGCGGTCGATTCAAAGCCACTTCTTGCTGCGGAAATAGATGAACATCGACACAGAGATCGAGATCATCACGAGCCAGCA
>CAIOJL010000158.1 GCA_903858595.1 uncultured Spartobacteria bacterium
AGCGAAAGCGTCACCGAGTTTCTGACCTTCCGGGAAGAGAATCCCAACTCCATCATCTCCTGCCTCTTCTCCGCACGTGAGAATGCACGCCAGGTCCGTGATCAGATCTCCCTGGAGATGTTCGAGACGCTCAATGAATGCTACCTCTTCCTGAAGTCGAGTAACGCCCGCGAGGTCTGGCAGATGGGAGCCCATGAATTTTACGAGCAGATCAAGAGATACTCCCATCTCTTCCAGGGACTGACCGGATCGACCTTCACTCGCAACGAGGGGTACGAGTTCATCAATCTCGGCAAGTTCCTGGAGCGCGCCGACAAGACCTCGCGTATCCTTGACCTGAAATACCATATCCTACTGCCAAGCGTGGCGGATGTGGGAGGAGCCGTGGATGCGGCCCAGTGGCAGGCCATCCTTCGATCAGCGAGCGCGCTGGAGGCCTACCGCCGCTTCCACGTCGAGGACATCCTTCCGAAGAAGGTGGCAGAGTTTCTGGTTTTCTCGACCACTTTCCCTCGCTCGATCCGTGCCTGCATGCAGCATCTCGACGAGGATCTCCACCGCCTGAGCGGCAAGGAACGACGCGAATACAAGAGCCCGGAGGAACGGGCCTTCGGAAAGCTTCTCTCCGACATGAATTTCATGACCATCGAGGAGATCCTTGATGCCGGTCTCCATCAGTTTCTCCAGCTCATCCAGACCACGCTCGACCAACTCGACGACCACATCTACCGAGAATACATGCACCATCCGCCTGTGGACAACCAGGCGGAGATCCTTCTTCATCAGCAGCAGATGCAGCAACAGCAATGATTTCCCAATCTTCCAGTACAGCGGAGAGTAAGTGTGCAAAGGTTCCATGGACGGAGCCGATCCTTCTCTCGATCTCCCATCTTACTCGTTACACCTACGAGGGAGCGGTGCAGGATAGCTTCAACGAGGCACGCCTGCAGCCGATCACCGACACACTTCAGCAATGCCGGGATTTTCGCTTCACGATCGATCCGACCTCCTCGGTTCGTGACTATCCCGATTTCTACGCCAACTGCGTTCATTACTTCGATGTCCCCCAACCCCATGAATCACTCAAGGTCTTGGCGGAATCCGAGGTTCAGACTATCACTGAGACGCGAGGCCCTGTTCCCGAGGCGGGATTAAAGAGCCTGGAAGAACCCTCGGTAAGAGAGCAGCACTTCGACTTCCTCCACGCCTCGGAATTCGTCTCTCTGGAGGCCGATGTCTGGAGAGAAGCCGTCGACGCACTGCCCGGTGGAGTGAGCGATGTCTGGAAGGACACCGCGACGATCGGCGAATATATCCATCGCAACTACAAGTACACGCCGCTCTCGACGAATGTGAACACCCGCGCCACCGAGGTGATCAAGAAGAAGCAGGGCGTCTGCCAGGACTTTGCCCACCTGATGCTCGGAATCTGCCGGACTCACGGCATTCCCTCCCGCTACGTCAGTGGCTATTTCCTCAACCAGCACAAACTCCCCGGAGAGATCGAGGCCAGCCATGCATGGCTCGAAGTCTTCATCCCTGATTACGGATGGAAGGGATATGATCCGACCCATCGGCGAGAGGCTGATACCCGCTATGTGAAGCTGGCGGTGGGACGTGACTACGGTGACATTCGTCCTGTGGGTGGCACCTTCCGTGGGAAGGGAACGCGCAAGATGGTTGTCGAAGTCTCCGTCCAGCGAGTGTGGTAACGCCGCGCGAAGGGGAGCAGTTAAAATAGTCGAAGAGTTAAAAAGTGAAAAAGAGTATCGGGAATGCCGAGCTGGGCACGGGTCAGGACATAGGTAACACCCGTGGGGTAGTAGCAGCCTCTAGGGAGGGCCTGGGCAACCCGCCATCCTGACTTGCCTTCCCTTACCAGGAGGGCTAGGCATTGCTCCATATCATCGCGTAGAGCCTTATCCCACTTAAGACCACTTCCTCGTTTTCACAAAACCAATGAACTTCCTCCAACGTTCGCCAGAAATATGAAAAGAATCCTCGCTACCATCATAAAACATTATTGTCCCAACTCCCATACCCCTACTTCGGGATCTGCGCGACACGCGCATCCGGGACCGCGCCTTGGCATATCAATATTGAAAGCCTTGGTCTTCGTTGGTGTGCTTGCTAATTGCCTCATCTCGAATGTGGAAGCTCTGGGGCCAGCGGAAGAGATCCAATTGCCAAGCGTGCAGGGGTGGCGGATGAGTGCCGTTAGAAGATCTGGTAATTCGGCAACATGCTACGCACGGAAAACAGACGAAAATGGCGTAGGGATGACACTATTAGCTACTACCGCTGAGTATCGTGACGGAAAATGGTTTTTGGGGGTCTTATCTCCTAGTCAGCATTTGAAGCAAGGTGTGCAAGAGGCATCGGCCCGATTGTCTTTGAATGGCAATCCCGTAGTTGAAGGCAAGGCATTAGCCGTCGGCAACACAATAGGCAACAAGACTACAGCAACTTGTGTGAGGTTTGAATTTCCCGCCATAGATGCCCATGTCGAAAATATAGAAGCAGCACGTGTGGTAGAGCTACAAGTTGACGGTTTAGACCCATTGAAGTTGGAGGTGTTGGCACCCATCATCTCAGCAATAAAGAAATGTCTGAAGGAGAGTTCGAATTCCGGGTTTTGGAAAGATGCAAAGGGTGTTTGTAATTAATAAGCGAGGGTCTTTCTTCGCGAAAATAAGCGAACAAGGCCGTGCAGCTAATCGCTGCCCGTTCCAACTTTCGAGTGGAGGCTACCGTGGCTCGGCGTTCACGCACAGGGGATGCTGGAAGCAGAGCATCCCGAGTGCCTTCACTCCCTTTCCTTGCGATGCACCCGCCCCGCCAGCCAGCGATACCTGACGGCGGACGTTAGGAAATAAAGAACCCCGCCGCAAGCAGCGGGGTATTTAGTTTCTTTTTTTCTTTGGTCGCCCCACTAGCGTCCGGCTATAAGTCCCACAGCATCAACTGGTTATTTTTTGTGAGGCATATAAGATTTGAGGTCTTCTTCTGTAAGTAGCTCATGGATAGGAACTTTCTCAAACGGATGAACACTCAAAAGCTGGAAGATTCTGTGGAGTCTGCCGGGGAGTTGAAGCTGCTTGTGAAGGATGGCCACCATGAGGTAAACGGCCACTGCAATCCAGATCTGGGTCTTCACCGCATTGGGGCTCGTACC
>CAIOJL010000159.1 GCA_903858595.1 uncultured Spartobacteria bacterium
CCGCCGCCACCTCCTCCTCCAAGTCAGGCTCTGGTAGGAGGACCTGCTGAACCCGAGCCTCCTCAGCCAACATCCCCCAGTCCCACCGCACCCGAGGTAGAACCCGAGGAAGAAAACTCCAGAGAGCTCAGCCCAGGCTCAGGACAATGTGCCCACGCGAACACCATCGGCGGACGTTTTGAATGCGAAACCACCATCGGCAGAGCTAACACGATGCAAAACGTGAATATGATGTCCATGATGATGGGCCAAATGGGCGTTGGGGCAATGGGTATGTCCGTCCAAAATCAGGCTATGACGTCAAACTCTCAAAAAGCCGTACTCGAAGGCTCGGCCCAAATGTATCAAACAACGGGAGGCATCCAAACCGGATTAGGGCTTGCCAACGCCGCTATGGGCGCCTACCTAATCCGAGAAGCCAGCAGGCTCAACCGAGCAGCGAAGGACTTGGAGCAAGCGAGCGGTGCTAACAAGAAGCAAATTGAAGCCGCAAAGGCAGGCCACGGAAATGCCACCTTAAATGAAATCATCGCTCGAGGCGCCGGCGGGCGGCTTGCGACTCAAGATGCGGACACCATTCGTAATTTTACCGGGAATGCCGCGAGTGAAGATCGAATGGTCGCAGCCCAAGCTGGATCCATAGGACTGATGGCACTGATCCAAGGAATTCAGCAGACCGCATCTGGCGCCGCATCGATCCAACAAGGGGTCATGCTTCAAAAAGCGGCCAGCATGATCACCCCCCCGAACCTATCCAATGCGCCCCTCTTCACCCCCTATAACTCCAATCAAGGCGGAGGCACAGCGACCGTAGCCGGGACGCCTGCCGCCATCACAGGAAACGGACAATCCGGTATTGTAGCTTCCGGGGCCTCTGCTATGGCGAGCCCTCCCCCCGGCGATCTCGGCCAACCCATCAATACCAATCCCATTCCCTCTGGCCCTCCCGATATGCCTCGCGGAGCCTTTGTGCCCGCAGACGGATCCAACCCCAACGGCGGAGGATCGGACGGAGGCGCCGCAGGCCTCGGCGGTACCCCCACTGACCCCGCGCAAATGCCCTCCACCGGCGGAGGTCGACCGACTCCTGCGACGATTGACTTAAATTCTGCCCGCTACGACTCGTACGGCGCCTTTCCGCAAGGATCGAATACTAAGGGATCTGGCTCAGAGGGAGGAGATCCACTCGGGGGGAGCGCACTCGCCATGCTCCTGAACGCTGGCAAAAAAGATGATCCGAGCCAAAAAACGGATATTCGATTTTTCGGGGGAGTCGAACAAGATATGAGTTCCATTCCCTACACTCCGTATGGCAAGGACGCGGATCTGATGAAACGAGTCTCAGACCGCATCCGCTTTGAATTTCAGACTGGCCGAGTGGGTGATTAGGGCTTCTATTCAACGCCCAAATCCGGTTCCCTTTTTACTTCCCCGTTGCAAATCCGTGAGTTTCCGATTATTAAATTCTCTCTCGGTGATTCATCCGAAGGCTGAGCGGGGCTTTAGCTCAGTTGGTAGAGCGCTTCCATGGCATGGAAGAGGTCAGCGGTTCGACCCCGCTAAGCTCCACTGAGCCTTTGGGTGAGTCGCCGCAGAAACTCCCCTTACCGTTGAACCCTCAGACGTAAGCCTCCATGAATGCGACGAGCCAGTTGAGGTACGACCTCTGCATCTCCCAAGAGAATAGAAATCCAAGACTGAGCACCTCCCGCAAAACCCTGGTCAACCGCAACCCGAGCTAAAGCTCCTGCAGCTACTGCTGCAGACAGATCAGGAGAAGTCCGAACGACATGGGCCCCACGAGGCTCAGCCACAAGAAGATCTTGACCCGGCGCCGCGATCGCAACATCATGAGCACCATAATTTGCGGCAACCCTTCTAGCTGATCCCCCGCCTTGTCCGGCCTCGATGATTTGATCCGACTCGTTTACCCCGGTAACGACGAGGACATTAGAGAACTCAGCACTATAAGCGGCAGGGTAAACTGCTACATGCGCCAAATCCCAACCCCCCTCGCCTGCCGACACCACCACTGGAATCCCTGCCTGAGCAGCGAGCTGAATTCCCTGTCTTAAAGCAATGGAATCCACCGAAGTACTCCAAGCACAGAGAATCACTTGTGCTTGATGATCGACAGCGTACTGAAATGCAGCATATAAACTCGCGGAGTTAGTAATTCCCCAAGGATTAAATACCTTCAGCGGCATCAACTTGGTTTGAGGCGCAACACTCAACACCAGACTCGCGAGCTGGGTCCCGTGAGCATGGTCATCATAGGGATGAGGATCATTTGAAATAAAATCCCAGCCATAGGAATCAGATCCCGTTTGACCATCAATCC
>CAIOJL010000160.1 GCA_903858595.1 uncultured Spartobacteria bacterium
CGGCATGAAAACCAACTCCGACGGTTCTCTAACCATTTACATTCAGAAGGAAAAACCCGTAACCGAGAAGGAATCCAATTGGCTCCCTGCACCTAATGGGCCGATTTATCTTGTGATGCGTCTCTACTGGCCGAAGTCCGAATATCCATCAATTCTCCCGCCGGGTGAAGGCACCTGGAATCCCCTCAGCATCGTCCAGGCGAAATAGGAAAATCTGTGAATCTGAATGACCCAACATGATTCCAATCCTGCCTGACCATGTTTCGGTTTTCTTTGATGAAACATACGCCCTAAAGAGGTTCCGAAGGTATGGTTTGCTAGCTGGGTTAAGAAGACCTCTACTTATTTTTTGCTGAATACGTCTCAACCTACCACGTTACGATCAAGATTCCTATAGCTGAGCGCCTCCAAGAGGTGATCCGGAGCGATGGAGGCGCTCCCGGCCAGATCGGCGATCGTGCGGGCCACTTTGAGGATGCGATCGTAGGCGCGGGCACTGAAGTTGAGATCGGTCATGGCGTTCTTGAGGAGTTCGTTCCCTTTGTCGTCTAGTTTGCAGTGCTCCTTGAGCTGGGAGTGGCTCATGCGGGCATTGCAGGTAACTTTCTTTACCCTTCGTGACTTGGCGAAGCGTTTTTGTTGGATGTCACGTGCTAAGACAACCCTATCCCTGATTGTTGCAGAAGACTCAGCGGGAGTATTGTCCGAGAGATCTTTGTACTCTACTGCCGGAGCTTCCACGTGGAGATCAATTCGGTCGAGGAGAGGGCCGGAGATCTTCTGCCGGTAGCGTTCAACCTGATTGCCAGAGCATCTGCACTCCCTTTTAGGGTCGCCGTAGTAGCCGCAGGGACAGGGATTCATGGCTGCGACGAGCATGAATTCAGATGGAAAACTCATTGTTCCACGGGCCCGTGTAATTACTACAGAGCCAGCTTCAAGGGGCTGACGGAGCACCTCCAAGGTCGAGCGATGGAATTCCGGAAGTTCGTCCAGGAAAAGCACCCCGTGATGGGCCAGGCTGACTTCCCCCGGAGTGATATTGCTTGTACCCCCGAGCAGGCCGATATCCGAGATCGTGTGATGGGGATCACGGAAAGGGCGCTGACGGACAATAGCCTCACCCGGTGAGAGAAGCCCGCAGACGGAGTGAATCTTGGTCGTGTCAATCGACTCCTCGAGTGACATCGGCGGCATGATCGTGGGAATGCGCTTTGCGAGCATCGACTTGCCCGATCCGGGTGGGCCGAGAAGCAGGAGATTGTGCCCTCCGGCCACAGCCACTTCGATAGCACGTTTCACCTGGTGCTGTCCCTTGACTTCCGAGAAATCGAACTCGAAGGAATGCTCCTGTGGCCCGTGCTCCAGGAGATCGCTCACGACCGGCGTGAGTTCCGAGGCTTTGCTCAGAAACTCGTATGCCTCGCGCAGGTTTTTCACTCCATAGACTTCGATTCCCTGAACAACGGAAGCTTCCCTCACATTGGCAAGGGGAAGTATCACCGCTTTACGCCCCCGGGCACGAGCCTCCAGCGTGAGTGGCAGGGCTCCCTTGATGGGGCGCACTTCACCGGTCAGGGCCAACTCCCCAGCGACGGAGCAGCGGGAGAGTCTGGGTAGATCATCCTCACGGTCCGTGGCTATCATACCGATAGCGATAGGTAGGTCGAAGCTCGGGCCCTGCTTCCTGATATCCGCCGGCGCGAGATTCACAGTCGTGCGTTTGCGAGGCCATCGATAACCGCTGTTCGACAGTGCAGCGATCACCCTGTCCTTGCTTTCCTTCACCGCCGCGTCCGGGAGGCCCACCACAATGATCGAGGGCTCGCCTGGCCCCGTGTTGACTTCGATTTCGATTTCAGTTGCGTCGATGCCGACCACGGCTGCGGAAAATACACGGGTGATCATGATGGACTTAAGAGGAACCCATCCCACAGGACCGAGGATTTGTAAACAAGGTGATGCGATTTATGAAAAGATTTCGAACGCACGTGCAGGGGGATTTGTCAAACAAACAAAAGGAAACACCCAAACAAAACGCATCATGAACTACGAAGACTCAGATTCCGGATTCCAACTCTACCTGCGCCAGATCACCCAGTACCCGCTGCTGACGCCTGCGCAGGAAATCACTCTTGCTGCCAAGATTAAGAAAGGGGACAAGGCCGCTACGGATGAAATGATCAGAGGCAACCTCCGCCTCGTGGTGAAGATCGCCCGTGACTACGCCAATCTGGGACTTCCGCTCCTCGACCTTATCTCCGAGGGAAATATCGGTCTCATGAAAGCTGTCGAGCGCTTCGATCCGGCCAAGGGGGGCAAGCTCTCCACCTACGGATCCTGGTGGATCAAACAGTCGATCAAGCGGGCCCTTGCGAATCAGGGCAAGACGATCCGTCTGCCGGTCCATCTGGTAGACAAGATCGCCAAGATCCGCCGCGTCGGCGCAGGACTCAGCGATGAACTCGGGCGCGAAGCCACGGACGAGGAGATCGCCGAGGAGGTAGGCATGGATGCCGGCAAGGTAACCTTGCTCAAGCAGGCAGCTATCCGACCCGCGTCGCTGGATGCTCCTCTCGGTGATGAAGACTCCACTGAGTTCGGCGAGATGGTTGGAGATGTGGCTGCAGTCGATCCCTTCGAGAACCTGAGCGACAAGAACATGCAGTTGGAGGTCGTGGATCTGCTTGGGCAACTCGATGAACGCGAGCACAAGATCATCGCAGCCCGGTTCGGTCTCGACGGAAACGATCCGATTACACTTGAGGAAGTGGGTGTGCAGTTCGGGGTCACCCGTGAACGGATCCGCCAGCTACAGAACATTGCCCTTAGCAAAATGCGCAAAGCCCTGGCGAAGCGCGAACGGACAACTCCAGAGAACTACCTGGCCCATGCCGCCTAACCGATAGCCCTCTGGGGAACCCGATCAGTTTCCCGCCAAACGATGAAGCAGCCCGCCATGACGATGGCGGGTTGACTCGTTTCGCACAGCCATACCGAGCGCTTTTTTCTGGCCTACCAGGACGACCATTCTTTTTCCACGGGTGACGCCTGTGTAGAGTAGGTTTCTCTGGAGTAGGAGGTACTGCTGCATGGCCAGAGGAATCACGACCACCGGGAATTCCGAACCCTGGCTCTTGTGGATGGTGATGGCATAGGCCAGCTCCAGCTCGTCGAGCTCATTGAACTCGTAGATCACCTCGCGCGTTCCGAAGCTGACCAGCACCTGCTTCTCTTCCCGATCCATGGAGTGGATCCGGCCGATGTCGCCGTTGAAGACCTCCTTGTCGTAGTTGTTGGAGGTCTGGATAACCTTGTCGCCTACCCGGAAGAGATTGCCGTAGGCCTGGTACTCATCACGGTACTCGCTTTTAGGATTAAGTGCGGCTTGGAGGCGGAGATTCAACTCCTTGATACCGAGGCTGCCGCGGTGCATCGGGCTCAGGATCTGAATCCCCTCGATCGGATCGACGCCGAGATGCTTGGGCAGGCGGTCACGCACCATCGAGACCAGAGTCGCGACACATTCCTCGGGATCCTCGCGGTCGATGAAGACAAAGTCAGAATCCTTCGTTGCGTCGATGATATCGGGAATCTCACCGCGGTTGATGGAATGGGCTCCACTGATGATGCGACTGTCACCAGTCTGGCGGAAGATCTCCTTGAGGTGAACTACTGGAATCATTCCGCTGCGGATGATGTCTCCAAGGACGAGTCCCGGACCGACGCTGGGTAGCTGATCGGCATCCCCAACCAGGATCAGGCGAGCTTTCCTCGGGAGAGCGTCCAGGAGCCGGCTCATGAGGGGAACGTCGACCATGGAGACCTCGTCGATGACAACGACATCGCCTTCCAGCGGGTTCGATGCATTCCGCTGGAAGCCGCCTCGTGCCGGCTGAAACTCCAGGAGTCGGTGGAGCGTTGAGGCTTCGAGTCCCGTGGCTTCCGCCATCCGCTGTGCGGCGCGACCCGTGGGGGCTGCCAGGATGCACTTGAGCTTCTTGGCGGTGAGAATCTTCAGTAATGACTGCACTAGGGTGGTCTTGCCAACACCCGGCCCCCCGGTGATCACCACGGCGCGGCTACGCAGGGCGATCTTCAGAGCCTCGTGCTGGCTCGGGGAGAGTTTGCGTCCTGTTTTCTCCTCGACCCAGGGGATCGCCTTCTCGACATCGATCGGCGTTTCGGGTTCCTTGGCCTCCGAAAGGCGTCTTAGCTGTCTGGCAATCCGTTCCTCGGCATCACGCAATAGGGGCATGAAGATCATCTCTTCTCCCTCGATCTTCTCGGAGATGATCCGTTCATCCTTGAGATGGCGTTCGAAGGCCTGCGCGACAATCCCTTCATCGACTTCCAAAAGCTGGATGGCTCCCTCCAGTAGTTCACGACGGGGTAATGCACAGTGCCCCTCGGTCGTAGCTTGATCGAGCAGATGTTCCAGGGCTGCTCGTGCGCGAAGCAGGGAATCCGCCTGCAGACCCAGCTTCTCGGCGACTCCGTCCGCGGAATGGAAACCGATCCCATGAATGTCACGCGCCAGTCGGTAGGGGTCAGCCCTGATCAGTTCGATTGCCTCCACCCCGTAGGATTTATAGATCCGGACGGCCCGATTCGTTCCGAGTCCGTGGGCATGGAGAAAGAGCATGATGTCCCGCACCACCTTCTGCTCCGCCCAGGCATCCTTGATCCGCTGGCGTCGCTCTCGTCCGATTCCCTCAACTTCCTGAAGACGCTTTGACTGATTTTCGATGATGTCGAAGACTTTGTCCCCGAACCTCTTCACGAGCTTCGTGGCATAGACAGGACCGATCCCCTTGATCATCCCGCTGCCAAGGTATTTCTCTATACCCTCGAGCGATGTGGGCGGCTGGGTCTTCAAGGTGTGAGCCTTCAGCTGGATGCCGTGGTCGCGGTCCTTCTCCCAGGTGCCCTGGGCGGTGATCCATTCCCCTGGTGCCACGGAGGGTAGGGAACCGAGGACGGCAACCGGTTCCTTGCGGCCCTGCACCTTCACCTTGATGATGCAGAAACCGGTCTCCTCGTTGTGGAAGGTGACGCGCTCTACCTGACCGCTCAGGGCATCGTCGGGACCGCCGGGTACCGGTTCATTGTCCGGCTTTTTTCGGAAAGGTCGGCGCGGAGGCATGGTTGATCATGCCATGGGAATCCCCTCAAGCCAATGCATCACTCTCCGGCGACCATGGCCAGGACCCGTTCTGCCTGCTTGAGGTGGAGACCGAGGTGGAATCCGAACATGCAATGCCACTTGTGGGCATCGAAAGATCCGAAAACGGAGTGGGGAGTCTCATCTGTACCACGGAGCGGAGGCAATGTCCCGATCATGACCAGATAGTCGTCGATTGATTGGCGGAAGGCCTCCACCTGCTCTGGCCCTGATAGTCCCTTGGGGAGTACGTCGGTCTTCAGATTGATCGGGTGCTCTGGTGTCGGATCCTTACCCAGAGCCAGTTGCCGGACATTTCGTTGGATCATCCCGTTGACGAACGCATTGTGCTCGAGGATTTGGAAAAAGGACCATCCCCGCATCTCCGGGTCGACTCCGATCATCGGGGGAACTGTGACCGGTTTGGCACCATTCTCGGATTCCATCTGCTTCGCAAGTTTCAGATAGGAGTCAGCATGGGTGCGGATGATCTGCGAGGCTCTCTTCCGGGAGGTCAGGAGGAACTTAGTCCTGATTATGGTTCTTATGATGGGATTGCTCATGCTTCATCAGTTCTCTCTTCCTGAGTTCCTGAGTTCCTGAGTTCCAGATTAATTCGCACCAATGACCATACAGGAACCTGCCTTCATTGATCTTCCAGCTCCGAAGGATTAGTCGGCGGTTTCCCTAGAGCAAGCCTTTATAAGGCTCTACTGTGTGGAGGCGGGGGAAGGAATCGAACCTTCGAATGGGGCTTTTGCAGAGCCCTGCCTTACCACTTGGCTACCCCGCCGTAAACTATTTTAAGATTAAACACAAACAGGAGAGGGTACAATGGGGAACATGCTCGGCTGTTGATGGAGAGGGTGAGGGGAGGCGGCACGGGAGTAGGGGAGGGTTCTTCCTTATCCGTTTGTACGTGTAAGGGCTCCTTGGCGAGCCTCATGACTTTCTCTGAGAAGGCGAAGTGTGCCGTGTCGGGGTATTGAGAGGGCAGGATCCTGCTCCAGAATTCTCGAGGCCTCTTTGCCTGCAAGAGAAATCAGGTCGGCATCTCGGTAGAGATCTGCAATCCGGAGTGGAGGAAGGCCGCTCTGTGTTGTCCCGAGAATATCACCCGAACCTCGCAGTCGTAGATCCTCCTCCGCAATGACGAACCCATCGGTGCTCTGTTCCAGAATCCGCAACCGTTCCATAGCCTCGGGATTGCCGCTTCCCTCAATGAGGACGCAGGTGGAGGTGTAGGGGCCGCGTCCGATGCGTCCGCGGAGTTGATGAAGTTGAGCAAGGCCAAAGCGTTCGGCATTCTCGACAAGAAGGAAGGTGGCATTTGGAATATCGACTCCCACTTCAATGACCGATGTGGTCACCAAGACATGAGTCTTTCCCGAGCGGAAGTCTTCCATGAGGGAAGTCTTTTCTTCCTTTTTCATGCGACCATGAAGAAGCGCACAGTTGTAGGGGGAAACTCGTTTCTGCCATGCTGCAACTTCCGCTTCCGCGGCTTTGGCTGTGAGTTTTTCGGATTCCTCAATCAAGGGATAGACGATGAAGGCCTGACGACCTTTCTCCAGTTGCCCTTTGAGGTAAGCTGTGATCTCGGGGAGTTTTCCGGGGTCACGGGCTGCTGTGCGTAGGGTTCCTCTGCCGGTCGGCAACTCGTTGATGATCGAGAGATCAAGGTCACCATAGAGAGTCTGAGCGAGTGTTCTGGGAATCGGTGTGGCAGTCATCACAAGCACATCGGGGGCTGAGGACAAGGCAGCAAGGTGCGTTCGCTGGAGGACACCGAACTTGTGCTGTTCGTCGATCACGACCAATCCGGCCCCGGCCAATGTCTTGTCATCATGCAGGAGTGCATGGGTGCCGATCACGGCCACGGGTCTTTTATCTGCTGCAGGTAAGGGGGAGGACTTGCTCTTCCTGGCGCCGGTCAGGAGGTACACCGGGATACCGAGGGGAGTAAGCCATGCCAGGAAATTCCGGTAATGTTGCTCTGCTAGGATCTGTGTCGGTGCCATGAGAATGGCGCGATGGCCCGCCTCGAGTGCAAGTAGCATTGCCGAGGCCGCGACAACGGTCTTTCCTGAGCCGACATCTCCTAGCAGAAGTCGGTGCATCCTGTGGTCCTGAGCCATATCGTGCCGAATGGCCGCCAAGGAGCGCTGCTGTGCTTCTGTCATCGTAAAGGGAAGATGTCGAAGGAATGTCTCGAGAAGTTTTCCCGCGGGCCTTTTAGCAGCGCCACGGGGTTTGCGGGCCTCGTTGCGTCGGAGGGTGACAAGCGTCTGGACTCCCAGCAGTTCTCGCAGAGCGAACTCCCGGCGTGATGGTTCGAGATGCTCGGAATCCTCGGGAAAATGAATATCCCGGAGGGCCTTGTCCCAGCAACAGTTTCGCTTCGGAAGAGGGTCACTCCACTTCTCCCAATCGGTCTCTGATAGCGCCCGGTGAATCAGTCCCCTGATGACTCGCACGCTGATGCCCTCACCTGCGGGGTGGATGGGCACAATCCGGTCGAGATGAATGCTCTGGCGATCCTCATCAGTCAGCACCTCGAACTCGGGATGCTCCATGCAGAGGCGCTTCCCGCGAAGGCGAACCTTGCCATAAACAATCACCCGTACGCCGGTCGTGACGGTTTTCTGCACATGGAAGAGATTAAACCAACGGAGAATGATGCGTGCGGTAAGAGGTGATCCAGATGTCTCCTCGATCTCGGCCTCGAAGCTCCGTATTCGTCCGAAGCGACGGAAGATTGTCTTCCCCACAATGCCGCTCAGGCAGAAAGCCCGCTCGCTCTCCCCATCCGGGAAGTAGTCGAAGCGCTTCCTATCCTCGTGGCGACGGGGATAGTGTTCGAGCAAGTCGCGCAGGCTGATGATACCCAGTTTGCCTAGCGCCGTGAGTTGTGGCCTTCTGATCCAGCCGAGCTCCTCAAGGCTGATTTGCGGATTATGGGGAGGAAGTGACACCGACTTCTTCTCCTTCTTGGTTCTAGGTTTCTTTTTAAGGACCTTCTTACTTTTTTCCTCCGTAACATCAACCGGGGAAGTATTCATAGGAAACTCAGGAATTCAGGAAAGGAGTGTAAATAAAGTTTGGTAATAGCTGTTACTATTCCCGAGTTCCCGAGTTCCCGAGTTCCAAATTATTTTCATTCTGTGGATTTGAGAATCGATGTTTATGCGTTACCCGAGACACTTCTGATAGCCACGATTTGTACCTGCGCCTCATCGTGTCCCTGCCAGGTGTTGCGGTTGACGGTGTAGGCGACATCCCAAGGGGGGCGGGGTAGTTCATCCAGAGAGGCATTGAACCAGATGGCAGTCCGTTTTTTTCCGCTGCTGCTGAGTTCCAGTCTCAGGTGCTTCTCCTTAAGGACACGGGGAGTCGAGGAGGGTGTGACTCCTCGGGAAAACAGCAGGGGTTGAGCGTTCGATGTGCCGAAGGGGGCAAGTCGGTCCTGGGTCTCGAGCCAGTCCTCATCAGCAAGTCCCATGTCTAGTTCGGCATCCAGACGGAGCCTCGGAATTAGATCCTCTTCGCTGATAATTTCTCTGGTCGCAGTCTCGAAGCGATTTCTCAATTCCTCTAACCGCGACTCCTTAAGGCTCAGGCCGGCTGCCATATCATGGCCTCCATAGGCATCCAGCAGTTCAGAGCATCGGCCGAGGGCCTCGACGAGAGGCAGCCCTTCGATGCTGCGTCCGCTTCCCTTGCCGGAACCGGTGCCGTCAAAACCGATGATCAGTGTTGGTCGATGCCAGCGACGGGAAATACGCGAGGCGACGATGCCGACCACTCCTTGATGCCAGTCCTGCTTTCCCGCCACGATGGTCGCGTGGCGGTTCGGATCAAAGTGTGCTGCGACCCACTCCTCGGCCTGCAGAGTGACATCCCTCTCGACGGCCTGGCGCCCCCTGTTCTGATGTTCCAATCCGGAAGCGATTCGCGTCGCCTCATTCGCATCATCTGTGAGTAGAAGGCGGAGAGCTTCAGTGGCGCTTCCGAGGCGTCCTGCAGCATTGATCCGGGGTCCGAGTTTGAAACCTATATCCGAGGGATCATAGGGCGCGACGGCGCCCGACACATGTAGCAAGGCATGAAGGCCTGCCCAGCGGGAACGGGCCAGTTGGAGGAGGCCTGCCTTTACAAAAATCCGGTTTTCGCCCGTCAAGGGGACGATGTCGGCCACGGTCCCCACGGCTACAAGATCGAGGAAGTCCCGAAGGTCGAGTCTTTCGACAGGAAATGCCTTCTGCATGGCATGGCAGAGCTTGAAGACGATCCCAGCGCTGCAGAGATAATGAAAGTCATCTCCCAATTTGGGATTCACTAGGGCGGCGGAGAGAGATTTTACGGTTTCCGGATCGGGCTCGTGGTGATCGAGCACGACGAGTTCGCAGCCTGCTTTACGGAGCTGTTCCGCTTCGGTGCGAGAGTTGGTTCCGCAATCGACCGCCACAACGAGGCTGGGGATTGTTTCCCGGAGGCAGCGGGCTAGGCCTGCGGTGCTGAGTCCATATCCCTCGGCAGAGCGGTCGGGAATAAAGCATTCCACGCTTCCTCCGGCCGCGCGAAGATAGCGGCAGAGAATGGTCAACGAGGAGACCCCGTCGACATCGTAGTCTCCGTAGAGTGTGATCTGTTCTTTAGAGTGGATCGCTTCGATCAACCGTGCGACAGCCTCGGTAATGCCGGGGATTTCCTCGGGTGGACGCAGGCCGGCAAGTCG
This sequence comes from uncultured Spartobacteria bacterium, assembly GCA_903858595.1. Taxonomy (GTDB): domain Bacteria; phylum Verrucomicrobiota; class Verrucomicrobiia; order Chthoniobacterales; family UBA6821; genus UBA6821. Next base: position 9,903 of record CAIOJL010000160.1, read on the forward strand.
TGGATCCAGGAAGAGTGTGGCTTTATCGGGCGTTGAGAATCCCCTGGCGCTCAGGAGTGTTGCCACCACATCGGGAATCCCGAGTTCCACTGCCAGGCGACGTGTCAGGATCGCATCGGGAATGGTCGGCAGGATCCAGCGGCGTTGCATCGCTTGAAACTATCGCTGGAGTCGCCGGGTGGCAATTTTGTGTTTTCGGGAAATGCCTTATGAAGCCGATGGCTTTCAGAGCTGCCCGCTGGCGTAGGCAAGCGTGGCCAGACTGGCGGCAATCGACTGATCGCACTCGGCTTTGGTAGTCATGGCCTGGGCGAGTGATGTCCGTGCAGTGAGCACATCCTGAATCTGCGTTCTGCCGAGGTTGAAGCTTGCCATCAGTGAGTCGTAGGAAGATTGGCTAGCCTTCAGGAGTTCATCTGCAGACTGCTTACGCTGTAGGGAGGCCTTGGCTGTGGTATAGGAGCGCCAGACAGTGGCGACGGCTTCGTCACGGGCCAGAAGAACGGCCTCGTTGGCTTCCTTCCACGATGAATCTGCTTGCTTGACTTTATTCCTGTTGAGGCCCCCGTCGAAGAAGGGCCACTCGACATTTACAGAACCCCCGTAGTTTTGGAAACTCAACCCGACATTGTGAATTTCTCCCCCGTTGATCGTGGTGTTGAAATTTTGGTAGCTTTGCACTCCTTTGATGGAGAATTGAGGCAGGGTTCCTGCTTTCGTGGCGCGAAAGGATTGCTCGGCGGCCTGAGCCTTGGCGACCTTGGCCAGCAAGTCAAGCTTCTGCTTCATCGCGGATTGTACAAACTGATCGAGCGGTGCTTGAAGGCGGCTATCCAGACGGGAGAAATCGTAGCTTGCGACTTGTAATCCGCATTCCGGTTCGGCACCGATTATTTGGATCAGATTAAGCCTTGCAACCTCCCAGTTGGAATGAGCGTTGACGAGATCGAATGAGGCTTGTGCTTTGGCCTGTTTGGCTTGGAGCAAGATGGGTTCCGTCAGTAGTCCCTGGTCGTACTTCGCCTGTGTCGATGCCAGAACATCCTCTGCCGACTTGGCGGAAATCTCGGCAGTTTCGATCAGTCGCCGATCGGTCTCGAGGGTGTAGTAGGCTTGGGTGACTTGGAAGGTGACTTGCTGGTGCGTGGCGTTGAAGGAAAGGTTCACGGCGGTCTGTGTGCGCTTGGCTGCCTTCGTGTTCGCGATCCTCTGGCCGAAGTCAAAGAGGGTGTATCGAAGGTTCACCCCGGCGCTCAGGTTGCTGTAGTTACCACTGGCCTTATCATTGAAGTTCACGGGAACAACGATGCCCGACTGGCTTTTCGCACCGGTCAGATCCTGACTCCAGTATCCTCCTCCATAGCTGCTCTCCACCGTGAGAGTTGGATAAAACTGCGCCTCGCTCATGCCTGTTGAAGCAGCAGCCTGGACCGCCATTTCCCAAGAGATTCTGGTCGAGGGGTTGTGACGCTGGGCCAAGTCCACCAGTTCAGGCAGAGTGTAGCTCTTCTTGGGATCGACGAAGCTGTAATCGTGTAGCTTGGCCATGAGCTCCATCTGGCGAGTCATTTCCGCCGAGGAGGGAATGGGGGCCTGTTTGTCCTTGGATGCAGGAATGGAGACCGAGTCGCTGGAAGCTCTTGCCGATGTCAATGACATGGGATGAACCAGCAGGTACGTTAGGACTACAAAAGATACGGAGAAACGTAAATACTGCTTCATCAGTGGGGTAGGTAACGGTGACTACGATTTCCTGTCGAGCCCCCATTTGCCTTGCTTCCGATTTCCCGCCGTCCCTAATGTTCGTGCCGATGAAACGGCTTCTCCTTGCTACCGCCTCCGTAGGCGTGGCCGGCCTCCTCTCGGGATGTTCCTGTATTCAGGAAATTGGCGGGGCTTATTTTCCAGCCTGGCTTCTCTCGATTCTGATTGGTTGGGCGCTCTCCCTGATCTCTCGATTCATCTTAATTAGGGTCGGCATCGACGGATGGATTCGGCCCCGATCAATCGGCTACCCCTGTCTGGGGGTTTTCTTCACTTTGTTGATCTACCTGATCTTTTTCACCCACTGAATGAAATGACTACCGAAGAGCAAAAGAATCCCACCGGACTTGCTGAAAACCCAGCGGCCCGCCATTCCAGCAAGGCCATCCTAGGGGCCGCGATTGGTTGGAGCTTCGTGATCCTGGCGATCTTAGCCTCGGTCATCACCTACGCATGGAACTCCCGCAATCCCCGCTGCAATAACGGCGTGCTCGTGGCCGACATGATCGGGATCGCCCCACGGGTGTCGGGGCCGATCAAGGAACTCCCGATCAAGGACAACCAGCTTGTTCACAAGGGGGACATTCTCTTTGAGATCAATCCCGCTCCCTACGAGATCGCCGTGCAGTCGGCAAAAGCCAACCTCGCCATGGCCGAGGGCGCTCTGAAGAACGCCGGATTGCAGATCGCCGCGCAGGAGGATCAGGCGAAGGCGGCGCAGGCCTCGCTCGATCAGGCGCAGGCCAAGCTGGCCACGGCCAAGGACAACTACGACCGCATCGCCCCGCTGCTCGCAAAGCACTATGCCAGCGCTCAGGACGTGAGCGATGCCAAGAACGCGATGCAGTCCGCCCAAGCGGGAGTTGCCGCCTCCCAGGCTCAGTTGCTTTCCGCTCAATCCTCCGTGCTCAGCATCTCCGAGGCTCAGGCAAAGCGGGATGTCGCCGCCGCCACCCTCGCTCAAGCCGAGTTGAACCTGAAATATTGCGCCGTAAAGGCCCCCTTCGATGCCCTGATCTCGCAGATGTCGATCTCCCGGGGAGCGTTTGCCTCCGAGGGGCAGCAGGTCTTCACGCTGATCGACATCCATTCCTGGTGGGTCTGCGAGCCATACCGCGAGGGCCAGATCCAGAAGATGAAGACAGGTGATCCCGCCGTGCTGGAACTCAAGACCGCCGCGGGAAAATTCTTCAAGGGAACGGTGGAGAGCATCGGATGGGGAGCCACCCCCCAGGCACTGCAGAAGAGCATCCTTCCGGTCATCCCCCAGGCGCTGGATTGGGTCCAGTTGGAACAGCGCTTCCCGGTCAGGATCAAACTTGCCGATGACGTCCCGCCTGAGATCTTGCGCGTCGGGACCACGGCGGCCGCGACTGTCCACACGGGTCGTTAATTTCCATGGGACTCCCCTCCGGAACCATGAGGAGCATGGGGATAGGCGGCATGGATGTCTCCGGATTTTTCCGCCAGCTCCTGGAGGAGCTGAGGCCAACGCCTGATCGGTTAGGCGGGACGATGAGAATGGTCAGCGCCTGCCTTCTCATTTGGATCGTTGTCCTGACATTCCGGAATCCCATGGCGGATCTGGCCGTTTTGATGGTCTTCGTCTTTCTCCAGAGGAATAAAATGATGACCCGTTTTGTCGCCGTCCTTGCGATTGTTTCCCTGATCATTTCGTCCCTCTGGATTTTCGGGATCGCCTACCTTTCGTGGAATATCAACTGGCTCAGGGTTCTTCTCTGGGGGGGCATGTTCTGGATCAACTTTTATTTCATGAGCAGGCTCCCGAAGGTGAACGTCATCTTCATGCTACCGATCAGCTTCGCGGCGGTCTTCTGTTTCAGCTTCGATCAGGATCCCAATCCCAATTATCTCATAAGCCAACTGGGATGGCTCTGGTGCGCCATAGGACTAACCATCATGGGATCGTTCCTGGTCGAGTATTTTTTCGGCGCATCCAGCGCTCTGGATATGCTTAGGTCAGAAGTACGGAGGGGCCTGGACCGCATCGAGATCCATTGCCTGAAAAGAGCCGGGGGACAACTCTCCCCGCTCGAGCTCGGGGTGAACACGGGTGTTGCCCTAGATCAGGCCAAAATGATCCAGAAGTTCGGAGGCCTGACCCCTCTGCAGAGGGAAAATTGCACCCGGATCGTCTCGGCACTCGGTGAGGTCGACCGGGTTGCCTTCGAGGGGGATCTCTTCGTTCCACCCAGTGCCTCCGATCGGGATGATTGGCATCACGTTTCAAGGAACCTGGATCGACTCAGGAAGCGTCTTTTGCAAGGGGAGGAGTGGCATCGCGCGCAAAATGCAGATGGTGAAATCTTCAACGCCCATTCCTTCGGTAACGCACGACTGGCCGAAGCCATGAAGGAGTTGATGGATGCCGAGGCCTGCCTCGATTCCAAGGGAGAGGGGCGCGAAGTTCCGTCAAAAAAAATGCCCACGGAGCCAGCCCCGGCTGAAAGGAAAGATTTCACCGACGCGGAATTCGCCACCAGGGCGACTATTGCGACCATGGCCTGTTACATGTTTGCCAGCATGACCGACTGGAGCGGCATTCATACCTGCATGATCACCTGCGCGGTCTCGGCCATGAACAATGTCGATTCGCAGGTCTTCAAGCAGCGCCTTCGCATCATCGGCGCCTCGATCGGGGGGCTGATGGGATTCCTTGCCATGTTCCTGATCCCCCTCATGGACAATCTCATGGGAGTCCTGCTGATCATGGCTTTCGGAACCGGAATCAGCGCCTGGGTCTGCATGGGGCGGGTGAAATATTCCTATATCGGTGTGCAGATGGGGCTGGCCTTTGTGATGCTTGTCGCCCAAGACCCTCACGCCACCACTGAGTTCACCGTGATTAGGGATCGTCTTGTCGGGATTTTGGTGGGCCTTTTCGCCATGCGCTACGCCTTCATCTGGTGGACGCCCAAATACATCCGGGGCGAAGAACCCAAGGTGCCCACAAACCGGCTTATTCCCATCTGATGGAGGAGCTTCTCCCTTGCCTTGATGGTAACAAGAAATAGACTTCATTCATGCTCGTAGGACTTGCAACCGACCATGGGGGATTCGAACTCAAGGAAGAGCTGGTAGCCCAGCTTAAGGCTGCCGGGCATGAGGTTGTAGACTTCGGGGCCCATCAGCTTAGCCATGACGATGACTATCCCGACTACGTTGTTCCTCTGGCCCATGCGGTCGTTGCCGGAGAGGTGGAGCGCGGTATTGCGATCTGCGGCAGCGGTGTCGGGGCTTCTGTCTGTGCCAATAAGATCGAGGGAGTACATGCCTCCCTGATCCATGATCATTTCTCCGCCAAGCAGGGAGTCGAAGACGATCATATGAACATCCTCTGTATGGGCGGTCGTACCGTGGGCCCCTGCGTCGCCTGGGATCTCGTGGAGTCGTTTCTCAAAGCAGAGTACAGTCAGGAACCACGTCACTTACGGCGTCTGGGCAAGGTGGCGCTGCTTGATTCTCGGAAGGCTTGAATCAGGCAGTTACAAAGACTGAGGAAGGCCCTGTTGGGAAATGGGTAGCCTGTCCCTATTGCGAGGCCCCCTGCCTGAAGAGAGAGCTTCTTCCAGGGCAGGAACTTCGCTGTGAGAGGTGCGATTCGACGGTCATGGTTCCCATCGGGAAAAGGACGCTTCAGCCCACGTTGGCTCTCTCGATGACAGGGCTTTTTCTGCTTCTGCTTGCCAATACAACACCGATTCTGACCTTCGAGGTCGTGGGAAGATCGCAGGCTGACTACATGATCACGGGTGTGATCGAATTATGGAATCAGGGATATTTTTTGATCGCCTTGCTTGTTTGTTTCGCCGGGATCATTGCTCCGGCGCTTTACCTTTCCTCGATCTTCTACATCTCGCTCGCTACTGTTTTCCGAATCAAGCTGCCCGGGCTGCGCAGGGTTTTTTCTCTTGGACGCGCTGTTAATCCTTGGAACCTCATCCCAGTCTATTCGATCGCGACGGTTGTTTCGGTGGTTAAGTTAAAGATGCTAGGAGAGGTGCATTGGGAGTCAGGCGCCCGCTTCGTTCTCGGAGTGGCGATCATGTCGATCCTCAGCAATCAGATCTCGGACAAGCAGATTGCCTTGGAACGTCTTGAGGAGATGGGTGTGGAGATCACATGATGAACCTTTCAGACCAAACCCGCCTCAATCTCTCCCGAGCACTCGTTGTGACGGGTTTGATCCTCTATATTCCCTCCAACATCATGCCGGTGATGACGATGTCTCTTGTCGGCAAGGTGGATCCTTTGACAGTTATGGGAGGGGTTATTGAACTCTACGACTCCGGCCTTCCCTTGATTGCCGGGGTAGTTTTTCTGGCCAGTTTTGTCCTGCCCTTTGCGAAACTGGCGGCTTTGGCCTGGGTTCTCTTCCTGCATGGTTCACCATCCCTGAGGCGAGAACGGAGCAAAGTTTTTAAGATTGTTCACCGGATTGGAAGCTGGTCGATGATCGATATCTTTCTTCTAGCTGTCCTTGCCGCTGTGGGCCAGTTGGGGGCACTTGCCTCGGTTCGAGCCGAACCGGGATGCATTGTTTTTGCCATTGTGCTTCTATGCAGTCTTGTCGCCGCTGAAATTTACAAACCCCGCCTGATCTGGGAGGATGCGTAGTCGCAAAAAGATTAAGTTATGAGCACTCCATCAAACCCACAGCAGGACCACGGGATTGTTGTGCCGAAGAAGCGCTTGCAGATCTCATGGGTTTGGCTTTTTCCCGTCATGGCCGCTTCGGCCGCAGGATACATGTTTGCTCACGACTGGCTGAGCCGTGGGCCCGAGATTACGGTTGATTTTTTAAATGCTCCCGGAATCAGGGCAGGCAAGACAGAATTGATTTACCGAGGGGTGGTGGCCGGCATCGTGGACAAGGTAGAACTCGATGCAAAACTGGAAAAAGTTGAGGTACACGTACGGTTGCAGAAATTCGCAGAGGGCATCGCGCGCGAAGGATCTACTTTCTGGATCGATCAACCGGTAATCAGCCTGAGCGGTGCTTCCGGGATCGATTCTCTCATCAACGGGAATTCCATCCAGGCATCGATGGGCGCTGGCGCATATTCCGCCCGCTTCCCTGGGTCCGAAAATGCCCCAGTCGTATCGCTGAACAAGATTCATGACCTGATCAGGCTAAGAGGTGCGATAGCGCCGTATCTGGAGGCGAGTTCGCCGGTGTACTTCAGGGGGGTCAATGTCGGCATCGTCAAAGCCAAGGGACTGGATGATCACAAGAGTCCCTATCTTGATGTCTTGATCGACGATCAGTATGAGGATCTCTTGAGGGTCAACGCGAGATTCTGGGTCACGTCGCCTACAGATGTAAAAATAGGATCGGGTGTTTTAAAAATCAATTTTTCGGGACTTAAGACACTGCTCTTCGGTGCCATCAATTTTGACTTTTTTGGAGATATGGGAGATCAGGTCAGTTCTGGAGCTGAGTTTCAACTTTATCCGAGTGCAACTGTTGCACGAGCCAACTCCGCTCCGATCATTTTGGAATTTAACAACGCCCAAGGAATCCTTCCGGGTGAAACTCAGCTGCGCTACTTGGGAGTGCCCGTTGGAATTGTGGAGAAGGTTGAACCTGCTTATGGCAAGGCGCTTGTGACCGCAAGATTGGTGCCAGGATACGAAAACCTCAGGAGTAGAGGATCGGTCTTCTCCGTGACTCGGCCTGTCATCTCACTTCAGAAAGTATCTGGCTTAGAAACTCTCGTGAGCGGCATCTACATTGATTGTATCCCCGGGGCAAAGGGCCCTGCTGTGGATCGTTTCAAAGGAGTGACGCAGGAGCAGGCAGCCCTCATCCAGCCGGGAGATCCCGGATTCAGGGTTGTATTGAACTCTCCCTCTACGAAGATCGGCGTGGGTTCGGAAGTCCGCTACAGGGGGATATCCGTGGGAAGAGTCATCAAAAAAGCGCTCTCCTCGGATGGTCAGAACATCAGCCTGACACTCACGATTGATAATCAGTATGCTCCCTTGCTCCATGTGTACACCCGGTTCTGGGATTCCAGCGGAGTGAATATCTCGGGTGGTCTGATTTCTCTCAATGTGCGTGCGCCGGCACTCGAGTCGAGCGCACTGACCTGCATCGATTTTGCAACTCCCGAAGGGGTGGCTATGGGGGATCCGGTGAAACCGGGCCATGTCTACACTCTTTTCAACTCTCCCAAGAAGGATTGGCTTCAATGGATGCCCGACATCCCTCTTGCCAAATGATCAGCGACGATTTGCAAAGGGAGCTGTCCTGTGGCATTATCGGTTTCATGAATCGTGCCACTTTCATCCCGTGCGCAGTCCGCGCTGGCACCCTACTGCTTCTTGCTCTCTAATTTTTCAGGAGCGGCCCATGATCCGGGCGTTCCGGATCCCTTTTACATGAACAACGATCGAGTCCTCATTTTCGACACGACACTCCGCGACGGCGAGCAGTGCCCTGGTGCCTCTATGAACCTTCGCGAGAAGCTGGAGATCGCCCGCCAGCTTGCGCGCCTAAAGGTCGACATCATCGAGGCGGGGTTCCCCGTGATCAGCGACGGCGACTTCGAGGCCGTGAAGATCATTGCAAGTGAGATCCAGGGCCCCGTGATCGCCGGACTTGCACGCTGTGTTCCCAAGGATATCGAGGCAGCCGGACGCGCCCTTCTTCCCGCGGGTGATAGGGCCCGCATCCATGTCTTCCTTGCCACTTCCAAGATCCATCGCGAGCACAAGCTCAAGAAGGCCAACGAGGAAATTATCCGCTTGGCAGTTGAGGGAGTGACTCAGGCCAAATCGATGGTCTGCGATGTGGAGTTCTCACCCGAAGATGCCTCGCGCACCGAGCCGGAGTTCCTGGCTGAGGTTGTTCAGGCTGCTATCGAGGCCGGAGCGACCACGGTGAACATTCCCGATACGGTCGGCTACGCCATGCCGGGCCAATACGCCGATCTGATCACCTATCTGCGCAAGCATGTCCGCGACATTGAGAAAGCAGTCATCAGTGTCCATTGCCACGATGATCTCGGCATGGCGGTGGCCAACTCCCTGGCAGCGGTCCAATCCGGAGCGCGTCAAGTCGAGGGAACCTTCAACGGCATCGGCGAGCGCGCAGGCAATGCAGCCCTCGAGGAAGTTGTCATGGCGATCAAGACCCGCCCCGATGTCTATGGCGGACTCTTCACGGGGATAGCCACCAAGGAGATCCTCAAGACGTCCCGTCTGATCAGCCGCCTAAGCGGGCTTCAGGTCGCCCGTAGCAAGGCGATCATCGGTGAGAATGCCTTTGCCCACGGATCGGGAATCCATCAGGACGGCATCTTGAAGATGCGCGAAACCTACGAGATCATGGATCCTCGTGATGTCGGCTGGGGGGGCACTGATCTACCTCTCACGAAGCACAGCGGTCGCCATGCTATGGTGGCCCGTCTTGAGCAACTGGGCTTGACTCTCACGGAGGCCGAGATCGTTCCTATCTTCACGCGCTTCAAGGAGCTTGGGGACAAGAAGAAATTTGTCTACGACGATGATCTGGTCGCTCTTGCGGGAGATGCCGCTGCCGGAGAGACGGGTGCCTATGCGCTCGAATCTCTCTATGTTGTCTGCGGTGGAAGCACTGTTCCCACAGCTACCGTCAAGCTGCGCCATAATGGGGAGACTCTTGAGGAAGCGAGCCCCGGTAATGGTGCTGTCGATGCGGCCATGAAGGCGATCGACCGCATCGTGAAGAAGACCGGTCACCTAGCCGTCTATCTCGTCGAGGCGGTCACCGAGGGCCAGGACGCCCTTGGTGAGGTCACACTGAAAGTCGATTTTGGGGATGGGCGACTCATCACCGGCAAGGGAGCCTCCACCGATGTGATCGAGGCCTCCGCTCGTGCCTATGTGAACGCGATCAACCGCGTGCTGGTAATGCAGCAGACCGCACCGGGTGTCGACATGTCTAGAGTTTGAAACATGAAGTCTGAAACTTGAAACCTGAGTAATTTCAGCACACAAACCCCCATAACCAATTCCCTATCACCCATAGCCCATCATCCCATGAACAAAACACTCCTCATCATCCTCGGTGTCATCGTCCTTCTGATTCTAGGTGCCGTCGGCACATACAACGGCCTTGTCGGCAACTCGCAGGCTGTCGATGCCTCGTGGGCTCAGGTTCAGAATGTCTATCAGCGCAGGGCAGACCTGATTCCGAATCTGGTTCAGACTGTGCAGGGAGCTGCCAACTTCGAGAAGTCAACGATTGTTCAGGTCACCGAGGCGCGTGCCTCTGTCGGTAAAGTCCAGATCAACCAGAATCAGGCACCCACCGATCCTGCGCAGTTGGCCCAGTTCCAACAGGCCCAAGGTCAGCTCGGTTCCGCCCTCTCACGCCTGCTTGTGGTGGCGGAGAATTACCCTGACCTGAAGGCGACTGCCAACTTCCGCGACCTGCAGGCCCAGCTTGAGGGGACGGAGAATCGCATCTCCGTCGAACGCGGCCGGTTCAACAGCGCCGTGCAGGCCTACAATACGAAGATCCGCACGTTCCCAACGGTTCTCTTTGTCGGAATGCTTGGCTTCCAGCAGAAGCCCTACTTCCAGGCTACTGCCGGTGCCGAAACGCCACCCGCTGTGAAGTTTGATTTTGGTGCCGCTCCGACACCGGCAAAGTAATTTGATCCTCATGCTGAGAAACCTCCTCCTCGGTCTGCTACTCCTGCTTGGGATCGGATTAGGAAAGGTTTCGGCAGAGGCGCTTCCTCCGGCGCCTACGCAGTATGTGACCGATGAGGCCGGGGTGATCGCGCCGGGCCTGCCGTCACAGCTTCATCAGCGGCTTGCAGCATTCGAGAAGCAGACCTCGAACCAGATCGTGGCTGTGGTTTATCCCAAGCTGCCTGAGGGAGCTTCGCTGGAGGATTACACCCAGCAGCTCTATACCGCTTGGAAGATCGGCCAGCAAAAAAACTCAAACGGGGTTCTGATACTCGTTTTTATCCAAGATCATAAGATTCGGATTCAGCCCGGTTACGGGTTGGAAGGCGCGATGCCTGACGCACTCTGTAGTAGGATCATTCGCGAGACGATGGCCCCTGCTTTCCGCGCCGGGAACTATAGTGCCGGCCTTGCCTCGGGGATCACGGCAGTGATGCAGGCAACCAAGGGTGAGTATAAGGGGACAGGTCGCGCCAATGTTAAGCCGTCGACCCTGAAGGATTTCCTTTTTTCTCCGCTCGGTTTCTTTCTGCTGGTGATGCTTGTCCTAATCATCACCGGTCGGAACCGCCGTGATGGAGGTCCTGGCTTTGGTGCTAGAACTGGTCTCGGGTCAACCGCCGCAACAGGCTTTTTCCTTGGAGGACTGGGAGGCGGCTTTGGAGGTGGACGAGGTGAGGGCGGTGGCGGCGGAGGAGATTCCGGTGGTTTTTCCGGCGGTGGTGGGGAGAGTGGCGGTGGCGGTGCCAGCGGAGACTGGTAAATAATGAAAATCAGCCATGCAAAGATAAGAAAGTGGGAGGAACGCCGCCATCTTGTCGGAGGGATTGTGATTCTTAGCCTACTGTTTTTAGGCAATCACATGCCGGTCATCCTTACCTTAGCACTCATGCTTGGCGTGGCCTGGATGGCAATTATATCATTTTCAGGATTTCGCGTGGCAATGATTGTCTCTACTACAACCTTTCTTTTTCAGTTTTTACGTCTTTATTTCAAGCATTTCAAAACTTTCGACGGGGTTTTTATCGGTTATTCTGAATCATTGGAACTTTCCCTGGAGACTAGTGTTTTCTTCTCCATGGTGTTCGGAGCCATTGTCTGGGTCAGGTCGATCCTGCGGTCGAAGCGCGCCGGATTTGACGAAGTTCTGGGAGCCTTCAACCTCTATATCTGGATCGCAGCTATCTACGCCTGTCTTTACACAATGGTTTCCAAGCAGAATGTGAAGGCCTTCCATCTTCAGGATCACTTGGTCGGGGGCATGGACATGCGTGACATGATGAAAAATTTTAACGACCTCTTTTACTTTAGTTTCTGTACCCAGACGACGCTCGGTTACGGCGATATCGTTCCTGTCTCGCACCTCGCCAGATCTCTGGCTGTTACCCAGGCCATGATCGGGCAATTCTATGTGGCCGTCGTTCTGACCTATATCTTGAACCTCTGGATCCGCGATCTGTCACATCAGACGGATAAAAAAATCATACTTCCTAAGGAACTTCTGAAGAAACCCCATGATGGTCGCTAAAGAGGATTTGATTGTTTTTGAACGTCACCTTGCTCCCGCAAGGCAGTGCCGTCCCTTCCCAGGGACTTGATTCAAGGTAACACGGAGCGTGGGAAAGCTACGGGTAGATCCAACGTAAGCGGGACCCGTCAGGGTGAGCCGAGAGGGAGCGAGCGAATCAATACCCTTGCGGTCTTTCACAAGCAAGCAACGCAGGAACATCGAGTCACGGGAGAGACGATGAAGCCTGCGAAGCAGTCCGAAGGACGAGGTCGTCGGGAGACGACGAGGCAAAACTGCCAAATAATCTCAGCCCAAGGGGTTGCGGAGATAATAGACCGGAGGCTGTGTTGGCTTCGCACTTTGCTAGCTGGGCCATTGCTTCGCAAGCTGCTGTAGGCATACTTGTGCCGATCGCGCAAGGACTGGACAGATCGTATGTTTTCCATTAAAAAAGACCATTCTCATGGAAGCCTCCTTTCATGGATGAAAACGACGGGCAAAAGTCCGCGTCATCCCTGAAGTGATTTCCATATCAGCAAGCACACATGGACAAACTTATTTATCTTCTTCCCATCCTTGGACTCGTCGCACTGGTGTACCGAACCCTCCTGTCAGGCTGGGTCGGCAGACAGGATGCAGGCGATGAAAAGATGATCGGCATTGCGGGTCATATTGCCGAAGGTGCCATGGCATTCCTCAAGGCCGAATACCGGATCCTCGGAATCTACGTTGTCGTTGCGGGTGCTGCCCTCGGCATTCTCTCGCATGTACCTAAAGTAGCCGCTCACTCGAGCATTCTTATTGTCGTTGCTTTTGTGGTCGGCTGTTTTTTCTCTGCTCTTGCCGGATTCCTTGGGATGAAGATTGCGACCAAGGCGAACGTCCGTACCACTCAGGCGGCCAAGACCTCTCTGGCAAAAGCCCTGAAGGTTTCGTTTCGCGGTGGAGCCGTGATGGGTTTGGGCGTAGCAGGGCTTGCCGTGCTTGGACTCAGTTCGTTGTTCATCTTTTTCTTCTCTCAGTTCATGGGAGGCAATTTCACCACCGGGGGCGGTTATGAAGAAATGACCCGTGTTCTTGAAGTGCTCGCGGGTTTTTCCCTGGGAGCAGAGTCGATCGCTCTCTTTGCCCGTGTTGGCGGCGGTATCTACACCAAAGCCGCCGATGTTGGTGCGGACCTCGTCGGCAAGGTTGAGGCAGGAATCCCCGAGGATGATCCGCGCAATCCGGCGACCATTGCCGACAACGTCGGTGACAACGTCGGCGACGTTGCCGGCATGGGAGCCGATCTGTTCGGTTCCTACGTCGCCACCGTTCTGGCCTCCATGGTTCTTGGGAACTATATTATCCGTGATAATGGGGGCGCGATCGCCGACGCCTTCGGCGGAATCGGACCGATCCTTCTTCCTATGGCCATTGCCGGCATCGGAATCCTGGCCTCCATCATCGGCACCTGGTTTGTCGGGATTTCCGACAAGGCCCCGGCCAACACGAACACTGTTCAGAGTGCACTCAACAGGGGAAACAACCTCTCCATGCTCATCGCTTTGGCTGCCTCGTTCGGCCTTATCAAGCTGATGCTTCCCCAATCCATCAAGATGAGCGTCTTCAATGCCGGATCCTTCAGCATCATGACAACCTCCTCGCTGAACGTCTTCTGGGCGGTCTGCATTGGCATGGTGGTTGGTTACATGATTTCCTACATCACCGAACACTTCACGGGACTTGATGGCAAGCCGGTTGCGGGGATCGTGCAGAAGTCGGCCACTGGAGCCGCTACCAACATCATTGCAGGACTCGGGACCGGCATGTACTCCACCGCCTATCCCGTGCTTCTCTTCGCTGGAGCAATCTGGGGTGCCTATTCCCTGGCTGGATTCTACGGAGTTGGAATTGCTGCCTCTGCCATGATGGCCACCACGGCAATGCAGTTGGCCATTGATGCCTTCGGACCGATTGCAGATAACGCTGGTGGCATTGCCGAGATGAGCGAACTTCCCAAGGAAGTACGCGAGAAGACCGACATCCTCGATTGCGTCGGCAATACAACGGCCGCCGTTGGTAAGGGATTCGCCATTGCCTCCGCTGCACTCACCGCCCTGGCTCTCTTCGCCGCTTATGTGACCCTCACGGGTATTAAAGGTATTAACATCTTCGACGCCAAGGTTCTGGCCGCCCTCTTCATTGGCGGCATGATTCCGGTCGTGTTCTCCGCGCTTGCCATGAACAGCGTGGGCAAGGCCGCTATGGATATGGTGAACGAGGTTCGCCGTCAATTCCGCGAGATCCCTGGTATCCTTGAAGGCACGGGCAAACCCGAGTACGGCAAGTGCGTCGAGATCTCCACCAAGGCTGCACTCCGGGAGATGCTTGCGCCGGGAGTCATCACTCTCGTCACACCTGTACTCATTGGCGTTGTCATGGGTCCTGAAGCCCTCGGAGCCTATATGGCAGGAGTGACTGTCAGCGGCGTTCTTTGGGCCATCTTTCAGAACAACGCCGGCGGTGCCTGGGACAATGCCAAGAAGTCCTTCGAGCAGGGTGTCGAGATTGAGGTAAACGGCAAGAAAGAGATGTTTTACAAGAAGTCAGAGCCGCATAAGGCCGCCGTTGTCGGCGACACCGTGGGAGATCCCTTCAAGGACACATCGGGTCCCTCAATGAACATCCTCATCAAGCTCTCCTCATTGGTAGGTCTGACAATCGCCCCGCTCATCGCGGTGAACGGTCACGAGGCAACTTCGCTGATGCGCTGGATCCAGAGTTTCTTTGCTTAATCCGCTCTTCTTCTCAAAATCACCACCCTCCAATGTGGGGGTGGTGATTTTTTTGCTCCTATTCAAAATATCATGTGATTGGTATAATTAGAATGGGGACTTAGACGATCCGTTATGGGGATCACCATTAACGATCATGGTGATGTCTTGTTTATGCAAGTCAGGGTTGTCCGTAGTAAGCAGCCTTGCCGTGTTTGCGAAGGAAATGTTTTTCGTGAAGGGCTTCGGGAAGTGAGACGCTCGCCGGATTCAGAGTGATGGTCTTGAGAGCCATTTCGGCACATATCTCCAGAGCCAGTGCATATTCCGCAGCCTTGCGGGCGTTCGGTCCCCAGGCAAAGGGTTTGTAGGATTTGGCCTTGAGCTTAACCATCACTTTCTGAGCTTGTTGGAAGTCTTTATGCGCTCCTGCAAGCACCACAGCTGAGATGGCCGAACCGAGAGCGCAGGCCTAGCTGGATCCGGCAACCTGCATTGTGCAACCGGTGATGTCTGAATAGATCTGCATGAGTAGGGAATCTTTCTCGGCGATGCCTCCGGCGCAGACAACTTTTTTTACTGGGACGCCATACTCGCGAATGCGCTCGATGATAGAGCGGGCTCCGAAGGCAGTAGCCTCAATTAACGCCCGATAGATTTCGGCGCGTGTGGTATAAAGTGTCTGGCCGATGATAACCCCCGTCAGGAGCGGATCGACGAGAACCGTGCGGTTGCCGTTGCGCCAGTCGAGTGAGAGCAGGCCGCTCTGGCCCGGTTTCAGCTTGGCTGCCTCCTTGGTGAGGATGACGTGCAGGGAAGTATTACCCCCGCAGATCCCTTCGACCCACCACTTGAAAATGTCACCAACA
>CAIOJL010000161.1 GCA_903858595.1 uncultured Spartobacteria bacterium
CCTGACCAAAGGGGAGGCTCTCACGGCCGCCAAGGCTGTCCGTGCTTCAGGACGCAAGGAACTACCGAATCGCGAGGATGGAGCCTGTCCACTCCTCCATCCCTACACGTCACGCTGCATGATCTACGAAGGACGCCCCTTCGGATGCCGCACCCACTTCTGCGAAGCTGCGGGAGGTCCCTACACCCGAAAGGAGGTCTCCGAATGGATCCACCGGCTTGAAGAGATCGACGCGCGTATCGGGGGAGACGGGGGGCGCGACATCACCGTGGCCATCCGGGATGCCCTGGAGGACTTGAAGTAAAGGTTGGAAAGCTGGGGAGTTAGGGATTGATTCCCTTGCCCCTTTCTCCCTGACAATTATTCTTACAGAAATGGAGAAGCGCCCCGGCACCACACTCGTTATCGTCGGTCACGGATCGACCACCAACCCCGACTCAAGCGAGCCCAATCACCGTCTCGCCGATGCTATCCGGGAGCGTGGCATCTTCGACCAGGTCCTCTGCTGTTTCTGGAAGGAGGAGCCCTCCATGAGGGAAATCCTGCACTCGGTCTCTACCCAGAATGTCTACATCGTTCCGAACTTTATCAGCGAGGGATACTTCACCCAGACCGTGATCCCAAGAGAACTCGAACTCGAGGGCCCCCTCACCCAACGCAAGGGAATGACCATCCGCTACTGCGAGCCGGTCGGCAACCATCCCTCTACGACAGAAGTGCTGCTCAAGCGCGCAGGCGAAACAGCTCCAGGAGTCCCGACCAAGGAAACCAGCCTGCTGATCGTAGGCCACGGGACGAATCTGAACGACAACTCCGCCAAAGCGGCAAAGACCCAAGTAAGACTCCTTTCCGAGCTCAGTCTCTACGCGGAAGTTCTCCCCACCTACATGGAGGAGGCCCCCTTGATCAGCGACTGGGCCGCCATGACAACCCAACAGAACGTCGTCGTCATCCCCTTCTTTATCAGCGACGGACTCCATAGCTATCAGGATATTCCCGTACTGCTTGGCATCCGAGAGGAGGTCGGTCCGGCCGCCAGCCAGTCGGAAGTCTTTCAGTCCAATCCTCATAACTTGCAGGGTAAGGAGCTATACTATGGCAGCGCGATCGGCACCGATCCGATGATGGCTGATGTGATCCTTGATCAGGTAAAGGCGTTTGATGAGGCATCCCCAGAAATCACCCAATCTATTGAAGGATGTCTTCCTGGATGAGGTGGCTGGTCCTCCTTCTCCTGCTCGCTACGGCGCCGCTGAGATCCGAAGAACAGAGGACAGCAGAACCATCGCCTCCTCCGGCCCCCTCTCACTACGCTCCTGAAGTCGTCGAGAGAAGAGTCGACCAGCTTCTCTCCAAGCTAACCAAGGAAGAGAAGATCAGTCTGCTAGCCGGTGATGCCTTTGACGGAATGTCGACTATCGCTATTCCGAGACTTGGCATCCCAAAGCTGGTTATGGCTGATGGTCCCCAGGGAATACGGGCCCATGGTCCGGCTTGCTCCTTTCCCTGCGGGATCGCGCTCGCTGCAACCTGGGATCAGAGCCTAGCTTACGACTATGGCGCGGCGATCGGACGGGAGGCCAGAGCGCGGGGTATCCACATCCAGCTTGGCCCCGGCGTGAACATCGCACGCACTCCACTGAACGGGCGGAATTTCGAGTATTACGGCGAGGATCCCTACCTCACCAGCGAGATGGCATCACGTTGGATTCAAGGAGTGCAGGCCCAGGGAGTCGTCTCTACGGTGAAGCACCTTGTCGGCAACGACGAAGAGTGGCGCCGCATGGAGATCGAGTCACTGATGGATGAGCAGACACTGCGAGAGATTTATCTTCTGCCTTTCCAGAAAGCGGTCAGCCAAGGAGGAGTCTGGGCGGTGATGTCGGCATATAACAAGCTCAACGGATTTCCCAGCACCGGCAACGATCGCCTGCAGAATGAAATCCTGAAACAGGAGTGGGGATTCCCTGGCATCGTGATGTCGGACTGGTGGGCGACCCAAGACGTTGAAGCTATCGCCGCGGGCCTCGATCTGGAGATGCCGATGCGATACCAGGTTACGAAGGAGAGCGTCACCAAGGCGCTGGAGGAGGAGAAACTCAGCCAAGAACAGATCGATCAGGCTGTCAGGAGACTCCTCCGGGTGGCTATCTCCATGGGATTCCTCGACAGGAAGCAAGAACGCCCCGATCTCCCGTTGGACTCCAAACAGAATTCAGCATTGGCGCTTGATATTGCCACAAAGTCGATCGTGCTGTTGAAAAACTCACCAACACTTCTTCCGCTGGATCGGAAATCCTTACGGCATGTCGTGGTCTACGGGCCGAATGCCCAGGACACACCCGCCGTCGGAGGAGGCAGCGGCGGTGTGGAGCCCTTCCGAAAGGTGAGTTTCCTTCAGGGAATCCGCGCCGCCCTTCCCAAGGAGACGGAGGTCTTCTATGCGCCCATGCCACTCAGCAGGCACTTCTCTCTTTCCAGCTTTTTGGAATTTGGAAAGGAAATCCCGGCACCGCCCAGGATTGTAGATATCAGGCGGATGACCTGTGTGACGCAACCCAACTTCACCAAGGTCACCGTAAGGCGCGATAGAAAGATCGAGATCTCCTGGACGCATCGCTCCCCTCCGGAAGGAGTACCCAAGAATCAGGAAGCCCGTGTAACTTGGGATGCCGAGATCGAGGTGCCCGTGTCGGGGAACTACGAGCTCCTAACCGAGGGGCACCCCGAGATACGTCTGGGCAACCGCGAACTCGGCAATCCCGAGAGCTATGTAATGCTACTGGAAAAAGGAGCCTCCGTTCCCCTCCGGGTCACCGCCAGCGAGGTGGGTCGGGGAAGCGGCCATGTATCGGTGAGGATCGGAATAGTCCCAGAGGAGGCGACAGGACTTTATCCCGCCAAGAGTGCCGATGTCGCGATCGTCTGCGTGGGACTGAATCCCGATGTCGAGGGAGAGGGATACGACCGCGGCTTTGCGCTGCCAGTTGCCCAGCAGCAACTCATTGCGCAGGTTGTCTCGGCTAATCCCCGAACCATTGTGGTCCTGAGCGGTGGTGCAGCTATCGACATGAGGGCATGGATCGAACGAGTCCCCGTGGTCCTCCAGACATGGTATCTCGGCCAGAGTGCCGGCACAGCCCTTGCATCGATCCTCTTCGGCGACGCGAACCCCTCGGGACATCTGCCCTGCACATTCGACCGCTCGATCGAGGAGAATCCATCCTTCGATGAGTATCCCGGGACATTCCAGGTAGGAAAAGACTGGCCCGTGGTGAACTACAAGGAGGGCATCTTTTACGGATACAGAGGCTATGACCGATCGGGACACGACCCTCTTTTTCCATTCGGCTTTGGGTTGAGCTATACGAGTTTCGAGCTATCAGGATTAGAGCTCTCCAAGACTAGGGATGGGCAGACGGCCTCACTGAAGCTGACCAATACCGGCAAGCGTTCCGGAGCCACCGTCGTTGAGCTCTACATAAGCCTCACGGGAGAATCGACTCCGAGACCTCTCCGTGAGTTGAAGGGCTTTCAGCGGGTCAATCTCAATCCGGGCGAGAGCCGGCAGATCACGATCTCTCTCCCAGACAGCTCCCTCATATACTGGCACCCGGTGAAGAACCTGTGGGTCATGCCTGAGAGACAGGTCTCCGTCGAAGTGGGGTTCTCCGAACGCGACATCCGGATGAAAGCGCCACTTCCTAAAATTGAGCCTCCAAAGTTGGAGCCAGCGAAGTCTGCTCCCTTAGGGTCAGTTCCATTAGAGTCTGCTCCCTTGGGATCAGGGCCGTCACTCAGCACAAACGCTCCGTGACGAAAATGTAACCTGAAGATAAAAGAAGGGGCTTAACGAAGCTTTTGCCCCTCCTCTAGATTTTCCTAATGCATCCACTCATTACTGATTTTGCGTCTGTCGATCTTGGAACTTGGGCTCTTCTGGGATTGGCACTTCTGCTGGCGCTGGCCTTCGAGTTTGCCAATGGTTTCCACGACACGGCGAACGCGGTAGCCACCGTTATCTACACCCATACGCTTCCCGCAGTTCCAGCCGTAATCTGGTCGGGATTCTTCAACTTCCTCGGAGTGCTCACCTCCACGGGAGCTGTGGCCTTCAGCATCGTGAATCTGCTCCCGGTCGAACTCGTGATCCATGTGGGATCGGCTGCCGGATTCGCCATGGTCTTCTCTCTTCTGGTCTCGGCCATTGTCTGGAATGTCGGCACCTGGTACTTCGGCCTTCCCGCCTCCAGCTCACACACTCTCATCGGCTCCATCATCGGTGTCGGTATTGCCAACGCCCTGATGAGCGACTCCCACTACTGGGGCGACGGGGTGAACTGGGCCAAGGCCAAAGATGTTGGCATGGCGCTCCTGATCTCCCCTGTCATCGGATTCTGCATGGCGGCCCTTCTGCTGATCGTGATGAAGATCATCATCAAGAATCCCAAGCTCTACTCGACTCCCGATGCCAATCACCCGCCACCGGGGTGGATCCGCGCCCTGCTCATGTTCACCTGCACAGGAGTGAGCTTTGCCCACGGTTCCAACGACGGCCAGAAGGGCATGGGACTGATCATGCTGATCCTGGTCGGCATCCTTCCCACAACCTACGCGCTGAAGAGCGAGAGCACCTTGGCCGAGATCACATCCCTCCGTTCGGAGCTCACCGCCTCGATCTCCTACGCATCTGCCCACGCTACCGGGGCCATCACCTCCACGGTGAATGCCGATCCAGGACAGGTCATCACCTCTTTCCTCAGAGGCTCCCACTCCACGACACCCGAGCTCTTTGCGGCGATTGGTGTCATTGCTGAAAAATCCGAGACTACGCTCGGCGGCTTCGAATCGCTGAATCAGATTCCCGAAGACAAACGCGGCGGACTCCGATCCGACCTTTATCTGCTCTCCTCCGTCTCTTCGAAGCTCGCAAAGAATCATCAGCTAGATTCCACGGCAGCGGAGAAAGAGGCTAAGAAACTCACGGCCAGCATCAACGGTGTCACCAACTTCATCCCCATCTGGGTAAAGGTTGCCGTGGCTCTCGCGCTGGGTTGCGGAACGATGATCGGATGGAAGCGTATCGTAGTGACTGTCGGTGAGAAGATCGGCAAAACCCACATGACCTACGGGCAGGGAGCTGCGGCGGAACTCGTAGCCATGATCACCATCAGTCTGGCCGATGTCCTGGGCCTGCCTGTCAGCACCACCCATGTCCTCTCCTCGGGTGTTGCGGGAACCATGGCCGCCAATGGCTCCGGTCTCCAGATGGCGACCGTGCGGAATATTCTCATGGCGTGGGTTCTGACTCTTCCTGTCTGTGTCTTCCTAGGAGCGGGCCTATTCGCGCTCGGTCTCAATCTGATCACTCGGCTCGGATTCCAGTAAGAGCCATCACATCATCCGTCTTTCAGAAGCTGCTTGATCGCGGCTTTTGAAGCGGATGCATTGGTATACCTTGATTCCACCAGTTTCAGAAATCCCACAGGAAGTCCCGCTAGAAATCCTTCTAGATCGTGTGACCATTTATCGCCGAGTTGCAGAACTCGGGGTTCAGATTTCCGAGGAACTCGCCAGTCATGATCTCTGCGTCATGCCGGTCATGAATGTGGGGATGTTTTTTTCCGCCGCTCTCGAGAGGGAAATTCACCTTCCTCTCATCATCAAGCCGATCAAGGCTTCCAGCTACGGTGATAACACCACCAGTGAAGGCCGAGTACAAGGGCCATGTCTGGACCTGTGACTTCATCTGTGACGGAACCACCAGGGGAGGAGCCCTACGGATGCTCACGATCCTCGACGAGTACACCCGCGAGTGCCACGTGCTTCGAGCAGATCGAGCGGTCAAGAGTGGGGATGTTCTGGAATGGATGAGCAGGGCAATCCAGCAACATGGAGTCCCGGCCTTCCTGAGAAGCGACAACGGCAGCGAGTTCATCGCCAAGACGGTGCAGAAGTGGCTCGCCGAGAACCAGATCAAGACGATCTACATCGACCCAGGCAGTCCTTGGCAGAATGGCTATGTGGAGAGCTTCCACGGGTACCTCCGTGACGAATGCCTCAACCGGGAACAGTTCTGGATCCTCACCGAAGCCCGGGTGGTCATCGAGGACTACCGCAGGGAATACAACACCTTCAGGCCGCACAGCAAACTGGGCTACCTCAGTCCCGCACGCTTCGCGGCAAGGAAGACCGCACCATCCCCGTCTCCGGTCGGCCTACGGCCTCC
>CAIOJL010000162.1 GCA_903858595.1 uncultured Spartobacteria bacterium
AGATCCTCTCTGCTCTCGTTCAAATCCTATCCCAAATACCTCTCCACAACCCAATCACCAACTTCCCTGCTCTCCAAAGGGCTTTTTAAGGGCCGACTAGATAAGTCTGAAACTGCTTTCTATGTGCAGGCATGATTTGTTTAACAGACTTGAGCTCCAGCAAAACCATCTTTTCAACAATGAGATCTGCCCGAAATCCCTCTTCAAACTTGACTCCCTTGTAGAGAATCGGAACGGGGACCTGCCGCTCCACTTTCAGTCCTGCCTCATTCAACTCCCGGCACAGCACGATTTCCTAGACGGTTTCCAGGAGTCCCGGTCCGAGCTCCCGATGAACCGCAATGGCAGCTTCAATTATTTTGGTGCCAATTTGATTTTCCCTCATTTTAATACTCTCTGCGTCTCAGCGCCTCTGCGCGAATTTTTTCTACTTTCACTTTTTCATTCCTTTATCCTTTCAATCCATGGCAATTCCAAAGATCGATCCCTCTCTCCATCAGGAGCGTAAACCCGACTGGATCAAGGTGCGTCTGCCGTCGAATCCTGTCTTTTTCTCAACCAAGGCGATGATCGCTGATCTCCGCCTTCATACGGTCTGCGAGAGCGCCCAATGCCCGAACCGCTGGGAGTGCTGGAGCGGGGGCACCGCCACCATGATGATAGCCGGAGACCGCTGTACACGGGCCTGCGGATTCTGTGCAGTCGATACAGCCAAGCCCTTTGCCCTGGAGGAGGATGAGCCGGAGCGGGTCGCCGAGGCGGTCCGTCGGATGAAACTTAAGCACGTGGTTGTCACCGCCGTTGCCCGCGATGATATTCCCGACGGCGGCGCGGAGCATTTCGCCCGCACGATCCAGGCAATCCGTGACATGGATGCCTCGGTCATCATTGAGATCCTGACTCCTGACTTCAATGGCAAGGACTCCTCCCTGCAAACCGTGGTCGATGCCGCTCCCCATATCTTCAATCATAACCTCGAGACCGTGGAGCGCTTGACTCCGATGGTTCGTTCCCGGGCAAAGTACCGCCTCTCGCTGGATTTCCTGAAGCGCGCCCGCGCTCTTGCCGATGCACGCGATCAGAAAATGGTTACCAAGAGCGGCATCATGCTCGGACTCGGCGAGCAGGAGAATGAGATCTTCCAGGCGATGGATGACCTGCGTGAGGCCAATGTCAGCGTACTCACCATGGGTCAGTATCTCCGACCCAGCCCACAGCATCTTCCGGTTGTCGAATACATCACCCCGGAGACATTCAACCTCTACGGCGAGATCGCCCGGAAGAAAGGGTTCACTCATGTGGCAAGCGGTCCGTTGGTGCGGAGTTCGTACCATGCTTCGGACTTCAATCCGATTGAGGGGTTGGTGCAGCAGACGGGTCTGAACAGAAAAGGCTAGATTTTTCGCTTTTAATCCGAACTCCTAAGATGAAAGTGATAAAATCTGCGAAAGGGCTGAGCAGGTTAGAGTGCCGAAGGAAGCCCGCAGCAACTGTCTTTCCAAGGGAGTTTTTAAGCTGCTGATAGTGAGTGTTGTTTGAGGAGTGAGTTCAGGTAGATCAGGAGTTTCCGCATGACAGCCACCAAGGTGACTTTGTGTGGTTTTCCCGCAGCCCT
>CAIOJL010000163.1 GCA_903858595.1 uncultured Spartobacteria bacterium
ACGTAGCGGCCAGAGTTCATGGCCGAGTATCCTCAAAAAACGTCGCTCAAAGTTCAAATGCGTGGCATCCATTTTGGATCGCAAATCACTCATCTTGAAGTATCAACAAAAACCAATCACCCTCTCAACCGGACACTAGTGTTGATCCATATGAAATTGGTAGAGGTAAAGGAGATTTTGACCGATACTTCTGTTTTAGATATCGATTTGCCGACAAAGTTCTTTTGGAAAGTGCAGACGATGGCGACCGCAGGTCTACACAGCTATCCGCCGATATCCCAAGCCGTCCCTAATCGCGAGCTTGGCGGGGGAGGATTTTCAGGGTCTGCGGCTCCACTCTCCCGATGGAATTCGACGGCAGCACCCCTCGCCAAGACGTATTCGGATAAATAATCGTGTCGCGGCCTATGATCGATCCGGGGCTCAGTACCGAATTGCACCCGATCTCGGCGCGGTCGCCTACGATGGCACCGAACTTCCGAAGGCCCGTCGGAATGATTCCTTCAGCGGTTTTCACGGCGACCGGCTGATGGTCTAGCCGGACATTGGAGAGGATTGCTCCAGCACCGAGGTGTGCTTTGTGACCGAGGATTGAGTCCCCGACGTAGTTGAAGTGCGGGATCTGCGCCTCGTCGAAGATGAGGCAGTTCTTGAACTCGCAGGAGTTGCCCAACACGACGCCGTTGCCGACCACGACATTCTCGCGGATGTAGGCACCGTTGCGGATCTCGCAATTCTCACCGATCCATGCAGGCCCCTTGATCATGGCACCCTGTTCGATGATGGTTCCGGCTCCTATATAGACTGCGCCGCTGATGAACGGCTTGCCGATAAGCTTGCCATGGATGCCGGGCTTAAGGCGGAACTGAAGATACGTCGAGATCTTCGCCAGCGCCTCCCAGACATGAGTGACGTTCTCGAAGATAACACTGTGCTCGGTGCGATCGAGGTCGAGGAGGGTATCGGATGCAAACATGGTGAAAAACTTACAGGGATGAAGGGGATAAAAGGGATAGAAAAATTAGCTGCTCATCTCCTTAATCCCCTTCATCCCTGTGAATCATGCTTTGGTTATTTTCTGACCTTCTTTCGTGTCTTTGACCAGCCATCCTAGCGATGCGATCTGATCGCGGATCTCGTCGCTCTTCTGCCACTCCTTCGCATCGCGTGCGATCGCACGCGCGGCGACCAGCTCTTCCACTTCTGATGGGATTGTGATGACGGCCTCGGGTTCCAGCGCAAGGACTCCGTCCACTCTGGCCAGCCAGTTCAGCAGTCCGCGTGCTTGTGAGGGCGTGAGCTTCTCCTCATCCACTTGATCCATCCGACGGTTGCTCTCACGTAGGGTCTCGAAGAGTACCGCCAGCGCACTGGAAATATTCAGATCATCATCCAGCGCCGCGAAGAATTCTTCGGTAGCGGGATCAGGCAACTCCGCTTCTGTCTCCGATTCGGCTATCTCGCGAGCTTTCTCTGTCAGACGTTCACGCCAGGCATCAAGGCGCCCCAACGCGGTACGGGCGGCCCCCAACCCGTCCATGGTGAAGTTCAATGCGCCACGGTAATGGACGGAGATCAGCGCGTGGCGTACTTCGCGGCCGGTCCATCCTTTCTCAAGCAGATCGCGTAGCGTGAAGAAGTTCCCTGCCGACTTGGCCATCTTGGAGCCCTCGACCATGAGATGCGCGCAATGCATCCAGTAGCGGACGAACGGTCCCTGCCCGTGGCAGGCACACTCGCACTGGGCAATCTCGGCCTCGTGATGGGGGAAGATGTTGTCGACCCCGCCGCAGTGGATGTCGATGGTCTCGCCTAGTATCCCCGTTGCCATGGCGCTGCACTCGATGTGCCATCCGGGACGACCTTTGCCCCAAGGACTCTCCCAGCCAACGGATCCATCCTCGGGCACCCAGGCTTTCCAGAGGGCGAAGTCGGCGACAGCCTCCTTGTCATATTCGTCGCTGGCGACGCGTTGGCCGGACTGTTGGTTCTCGAGGTCGACATGGGCAAGCCTTCCGTAATCCGGAAAGGAGGCGATGCGAAAATAAACCGACCCATCTTCAACTTGGTAAGCGTGCCCCTTTTCCATAAGGGTCCCGATCATCGCGATCATGCACGCGATCTGCTCCGAATCAGTAGCTTCGGGGTAGGCCTCGGCAGGAAGCAGGCGCAGTGTTTTGGCATCCGCAAAGAAAGCCTCTTTGAAAGGCTGCGTATATTCTCCAAGGGGGATCCCGGCGGCATGCGCACCCCGGATCGTCTTGTCATCCACGTCGGTGAGATTCATCACCCGGCGGACGATAAATCCCCGCTCCTGAAGATGGCGCTGCAGCAGATCTTCGAAAACGTAGGCCCGGAAGTTCCCGATGTGTGCGTAGGCGTAGACCGTCGGCCCGCAGGTGTAGAGCGAGAGAGTCTTTCCCTCTCCCGCACGGGGAGTGATTTCCTCCAGGATCCGGGAAAGCGTGTTGAGTATCTGCACGATGAGATTTTAGGGCTATTCGGAGGGAATTTCCACAGATGCGGTCGCCAGCGCGGCGATCCCTTCGCCTCGTCCCAAGAATCCCAGGCACTCGTTGGTGGTCGCCTTGACGCCGACGCGGGAGGCAACCAGACCGAGTGATTCGGCGATGCGCTTCCTCATCTGCTGAACATAAAGGCCAATCTTTGGTTCCTCTGCGACCAGCGTGGAATCGACATTGATGATTGTCACTCCTGCCTCGACTAGGATCGCAGCGACACGGCGCAAGATCTCCAAACTGGAGATGCCGCGAATGGAAGGATCGGTGTTCGGAAAATAATGCCCGATGTCCTGCAGGCCCGCCGACCCGAGCAGGGCGTCGGCGATCGCGTGACAGAGGACATCCGCATCGGAGTGACCCGAAAGGGTGAGTCCCTGCGGGTGGCGAAGCGTCACGCCGCCAAGCACGAGCTGTCTCTCCGGATCTAACTGCTCTAGCCGATGTACATCATAGCCGATGCCGCTGCGGGTGATCATGTTTTGGGAGATAGTAGATGGGAGCTAGGATCCAGGCGATACGTGTTGGGGATACTGCAAAGATGCATCTGAAAGCAGGAAGTAGGCAAGGTCTGTGGTGTTTCTGCTGATTGATGCTCCAGGTTTCTCTTTCTCTGCGCCTGCGGGAGATTAAAGATTAAAAATGTGTGAAGGCAATTCCTCTGCCGCAGGCAACGCAGGAGTATTTGTCAGGGACGGTGTCATGGGGCCTCAGGTCGACCTTGCCGCCGGCGAGCTCGACCATGAGCATTCCTGCTGCGATGTCCCAGAGACTGATCTGACTCTCGATGTAGGCGTCGAGGCGGCCACTCGCCACATAGGCGATGTCGAGCGCGGCGCTTCCCATCATACGGGTCTTGCGTGCGGACCGCATCATCTGCCCCAGAATAGGGAGTCCCTTCTCGATGGCGGCTTCAGTCTTCGAGACTCCCACGGCGACGATCGCGTCGGAGAGCTTGGTGCGGCTGCTTACACGGATCGGGCGTCCATTCAGTGTGACGCGCCCGGTGGCGCGCGAGGCGACCCACAGTTCATCGGTCATTGGCTGGTAGATCACGCCTGTCGTGAGGACCCCGTTGTGACGATGCGCGATGGAAACCGCAAAATGTGGAATACCGTAAAAGAAATTCACCGTGCCGTCGATCGGGTCGATGATCCACTGATCCGCGGCTGCCTGATCCCCGCGGATCCCCTCCTCGCCATAGATCGCATGGTCGGGAAAGGCCCCCAGAATAAGAGACTCGATCAGCGCCTGGGAGCGGCGGTCGAGCTCGAGCTTGATATCATGCGCCTCGGCCGAGTCCACATGAAGTTCTTGCTCGAAGTGTCCCCGGATCATTCCGCCAGCTGCAAGGGCCGCATCCCGCGCGATCGTGAGTATCAGTACTTCCATCTAGAATTCAGTAGCGGAGTAAGCGGATGGTTGAAACCTGAAACTTGAAACCTGAAGAAATAGCGTCTTTGTGATGAAGGCTAATCGACTCTTCTATTCCTACTTTTAGAGCATTTTCTAAATAGTCGGCCCTTAAAAAGCCCTTTGGAGAGCAGGGAAGTTGGTGATTGGGTTGTGGAGAGGTATTTGGGATAGGATTTGAACGAGAGCCGAGAGGATCT
>CAIOJL010000164.1 GCA_903858595.1 uncultured Spartobacteria bacterium
ATCGTGAACTTGCCTACCGATGGGCGGGGTTGTTTTTGCATACCCCTGCCATGTGGCAGGTTGAAATCTCCCCGTCCATCACCACTTTATCCCACCCACTTTTACCCTCCACTTGCCTCCTCTATGGGATGGCTGTGAAAATGATCCATTATGCAGGAAACAATATCCGCGCTGAAGCGGCCGCTTTCCGGTCTTGTCTCGATCAGTTTCCGAAAGCTTTCCCCTTCCCATGTTGTCGATTTGGCGGCCTCCTGCGGACTCGACGGGATCGAGTGGGGGGGTGATATCCATGTGCCTCACGGTGATCTCGGGCAGGCGCGTGAGGTCCGATTGGTTACAGCGGCAGCAGGCCTCCAGTCACTCGCCTATGGCTCCTACTATAAACTCGGGGAGAGTGAGGCTTCCGGCCTTTCCTTTGACCGTGTCTTGGAGACGGCCGTGGCTCTAGAGACTCCACTCATCCGGGTTTGGGCGGGCAGTGTCGGATCGGCTGAGGCTGACGAGGTTAAGTGGCATGAGGTCTGTTGGGATGCGGAGAGGGTTGCCTCCCTGGCCGGAGAGGCTGGAGTGAAAGTCGGGGTGGAGTTTCACGGCGAATCGCTCAATGACAGCCCGGCTGGTGCGCGGCGTTTCTGGAAGGAACTTCAGCATCCTAACCTCCACTCCCTCTGGCAACCCCTGCTCCCGCTATCCGATAATGACAAGGAGGTGAGTCTCAAGATCGTGATGGATCGGCTTTGCCAGGTGCATGTCTTTCACTGGCGCCCGGACTGGGAGCCCCGCCCTCTCTCCGAGGGCACTGACGAATGGAAGCGCTGGTTCGGTCTGATCGGCAGTCAACGTCCCAGTACCCCGGCACTCCTGGAGTTCATCGTGGGTGATGACCCTGCTAATCTTCCAGCCGATGCCGCGACCCTGAAGGCCATGCTCGGCGCTTCCTGAGAACTATTGAGAAAAACTTTCGCGATCTTCATGAGGCATCGGTTTTTTGGGCTGAAAAAGCGTTTTGCAGATGCGTGAGGCATCCGTTTCTGCAATGGTCACGTCCCATGAGTAGACCCGTCATCCTTGTCACCGGAGCCAGCCGAGGCCTTGGCCGGGGTATTGCTATCACGCTTGCCGCTGAGGGATATGATCTCGCGATCCACTACGCCTCCAATGCCGAAGCCGCTGCGGAGAGCGTTTCCGCCTGCAAAGCCGTTGCGAAGGAGAGTGCCCAGCGGTTCCTGCCCGTCTCGGCACAGCTTGCCTCCTCCGAGGAGCGGGCCGCGATGATGGAGAGGGTGATCGGCGAACTCGGTCACCTCGACGCCCTGGTCAACAACGCGGGCATGGCACCCCGCGAGCGAGCCGACATTACCGAGGCTGGCGAGGCGAGCTTTGACGAGCTGATCTCTGTCAACCTCAAGGGACCCTATTTTCTCAGCCAGCTTGCCGCCAAATACTGGCTCAAGCACCCGGGAGATTCCCGTCTGGCGGGCGGCTACAAGCTGCTCTTTGTCACCTCGATTTCCGCCACTACCGCCTCCGTGAACCGAGGCGACTACTGCATCTCGAAGGCCGGACTTGCCATGGTCTCTCAGCTCTGGGCAACTCGTCTCGCCGCCGAGGGTGTGCAGGTTCTCGAACTGCGTCCCGGCATCATGGCGACCGACATGACCTCCGGCGTGAAGGGCAAGTATGACGCCCTCATTGCCGACGGACTTGTCCCGCAGAAGCGCTGGGGAAATCCCGAGGATGTCGGTCTGGCCGTGAAGGCGATCTGTCGCGGCGATTTCCCCTTCAGCACCGGAGATGTCATCTACCTCGACGGAGGGTTCCATATCAGCCGCCTCTGATCTCCCTGACGCCAGTTTCCAATTCCCATCATCCATGATCACGATCGACACGACACTCACCCCGACCTCTCTCAAGGCTGCCACCGATCGCGTCTTTGAGGTCTCCGCGCCGAAAATTGCCAATCTCCAGAAGCGTTGGAAGGATGCCGACGGCACCCCGGTCTTCACCATGGAGGGTCAATACACCTCCCGGGGATGGACCGAGTGGACGCAGGGATTTCAGTACGGCGCGGCGATCCTTCAATTCGACGCCACGGGCGACCAGGAGATGCTCCGCATCGGCCGCAACGGGACGCTCCGCCTCATGGCACCGCATATCACCCATATCGGTGTCCATGATCATGGGTTCAATAATGTCAGCACCTATGGCAATCTCCGCCGTTTGCTTCAGGAGGGGCGTCTCCCCGCCGACGAGTGGGAGGGGCACTTCTACGACCTCGCGCTGAAGGCTAGCGGCGCGGTCCAGGCCTCCCGCTGGACCCAGCTCACCCCCGAACTCGGTTACATCTATTCCTTCAACGGCCCCCATTCCCTCTTCTCGGACACCGCACGCTCTCTGCGTGCGTTGGCCTTGGGTCACTCCCTAGGCCACCGCCTGATGGGTGAGAACGATAAGGCTGCCTCCCTCCTTGGTAGGCTGATCCAGCATGCCGAGACGACGGCCCGATACAATGTCTACTACGCTGAGGGACGCGACATCTACGACCTGCCGGGACGGGTGGTCCACGAATCGATCTTCAATACCAACGACGGCAACTACCGCTGTCCCTCCACCCAGCAGGGCTATACCCCCTTCTCGACCTGGACCCGCGGACTCGCCTGGATCCTCTGCGGATATCCCGAACAGATGGAATACCTCGAACAACTCTCGAAAGCCGAGCTCGCCCCCTTCGGTGGAAAGCAAGTCCTTCTCGACCGCTACCTCGAGGTCTCCAAGGCTGTCGCGGAGTTTTACATCCGCGAAACGCCGACCGACGGCATTCCCTACTGGGACACCGGTGCCCCGGGGCTCGTTCATCTCGGCGATTACAACGATCGACCCGCCGAACCCTTCAACGACCATGAACCGGTCGACAGTTCCGCCGCCGCGATCGGCGCCCAAGGACTACTCCGCCTCGGCCGCTACCTCGATCGTCACGGAAAGAAGGAGGAGGGAGCCCGCTACACGGCAGCCGGCCTTACCACCGCGAAGACCCTCTTCTCCGAACCGTATTTGAGCCTCGACCCGAATCATGAGGGGCTTCTCCTTCACTCCGTCTATCACCGCCCGAACGGCTGGGATCATATTCCCACAGGCCGCAAGGTGCCCTGCGGAGAATCGGCCATGTGGGGAGATTATCATCTCCGTGAGCTCGCCCTCTATATCCAGCGGATTGCTGCCGGGGCTCCTTACCTCACCTTCTTCGGCAAGATCTAACCTAACAGCCTTCAGCCTAAACCCCTAATACCCTAAAAGTGATCATTGCAGACCTTGCCCAGACAGAGGGCCGAACCTACCCGGCCCTCCGTCGGACCCAGAATGTTGTTGGGGGAGTCTCCCCGATCCATGCCACCAATTTTGCCATGGGGAATGTGACGCTGGAGCCTCACAACGGCGTGGTGGGAGGCCAGGTTCCTTGGCACAATCAGGAGCAGGAGGAAGTCTACTTCATTATCGAGGGGGAGGGGGAGATGTGTCTGGGCAAGGAGCACTTCGCCATCAAGGCCGGTCAGGCTGCCTACATTCCTTCAGGGGTCTTCCACCAGCTCACCAATACTGGCTCCACACCAATGCGCATGATCTATGTCTACGGCCCGTCGGGCGATGTCGCCCACTGGAAGCAGGAACTGGAGGGAACCCTTCCTCCCGCCGGTGTCGGCAATACTCCGCCACTTCCCACCGGAGCCCAGCCCCAGTGCATCCAACAACCCGAATAATTCAACCCGACTCCTAATCCCTAATACTCAACCAATGAAAGAACACCGTATCGGAATCATCATGAACGGCGTCACCGGACGCATGGGCACCAACCAGCACCTGCTCCGCTCGATCAAGGCGATCATCGACCAGGGAGGCATCCGCCTCAATGACGACGAGGTCATTATGCCCGACCCGATCCTAGTCGGTCGCAGCGCCTCCAAGCTTGCCGCCCTTGCAAAGCGTGCGGGTCTTCCCGAGGACCGCATCTCCACCGACCTGGATGCCATTCTGGCCAATCCCAAGAATATCATCTACTTCGACAGCACACTCACCGGCCAGCGCCCCGCCGGCGTCCGCAAGGCGATCAAGGCTGGCAAGCACATCTACTGCGAAAAGCCGACAGCCACTACCTCTGCCGAGGCTCTTGCGCTCTACAACGAAGTCACCGCCGCCGGTCTCAAAAACGGCGTGGTTCAGGATAAACTCTGGCTTCCGGGGCTTCTGAAGCTGAAATACCTCATTGATACCGGCTTCTTCGGCGAGATCCTCTCGGTCCGCGGAGAGTTCGGCTACTGGGTCTTCACGGGCGAATACGAGAAGCTTCAGCGTCCCTCGTGGAACTACCGCAAGGAGGATGATGGCGGCATCATCGTCGACATGCTCTGCCACTGGCAATATGTGATCCAGAATCTCTTTGGGGAGATCAAGTCGCTTACGTGCCTGGGCGCGACTCACATTCCCGAGCGGTGGGACGAAGAGGGCAAAAAGTACAAGTGCACGGCGGATGACTCCGCTTACGCTACCTTCGAGCTGAAGAACGGCGTGATCTGCCATTTCAACTCCTCATGGAGTGTCCGTGTGAACCGCGAAGATCTTCTCACGCTGCAGGTCGACGGAACGAAGGGTTCCGCCGTGGCCGGGCTCCGTGACTGCAAGGCGCAGTCGCTCGCAGCCACTCCCCGCTGTGTCTGGAATCCCGACATCGACAGCCCGATCAATTATAAGGAGGGGTGGACGCGCGTCCCCTCCAACGACACCTACGACAATGCCTTTAAGGTTCAGTGGGAGTTATTCCTCAAGCATGTCGTCAAGAACGACCCTTTCCCGTGGAGTCTTCTTCAGGGAGCCAAGGGGGTCCAACTCGCCGAACTGGGGCTTCAGTCCTGGGCTGAGCGTCGCTGGCTCGACGTCCCAAACCTCGGATAGCAGAAAAATAGATATCTCGGAAGGAGCTGGACAATCGTCGCCGGCTCCTCACTGTGATGAAGTAGTCCTAAGTAAACTTCTGGAGATTGGATGGGAATTTGTTGCCTCCCGCATACGGCCGTATAATCTTACCAGTAAGAATATCGCCATGAGCCAACTCGCCACCACCCGAATGTCCTCCAAGGGACAAGTTGTCATCCCGGAAGAAATCAGGAACAGGCTCCATCTCTCCGTGGGATCTCATTTCGTGGTACTCGGAGAAGGCGACTCTATCATCTTCAAGACCCTTACCGCTCCATCCATTAAGGATTTTGACGGGTTGATCCAAAAGGCCCGTAAGCAGGCCAAGGCTGCGGGGATCAAACCATTGGATATTTCCAAAGCTGTCACGACTGTTCGTAAGGGGTTGTGAAGGTTATTCTAGACACGAATGTGCTGGTCTCCGGGATCTTCTTCTCCGGAGTTCCTTACGACATCCTGACTGCTTGGCGTGATGGGAAGATCAACTTCATTGTCTCTCCTGAAATTCTTGATGAGTACCGCCGTGTGGGAAAGGAGATGGAGAATAAGTTCCCCGGTGTGGAGGTGGCTCCCTTTCTGGAACTACTTGCCATCGAGGCAACCATGGTGGCAGCAAAGCCACTTATTAAAGCGGTCTGCACCGACCCAGATGACGACAAGTTCCTAGCCTGTGCGATCGCCTCCAAAGCAAATCTGATTTGCAGTGGGGACAAGGCATTACTCAAGACCACGTGATACCGAGGGATAGAGGTGCTTACTCCCCGAAGTTTTGCAGGCCGGTTGTTGGGAAAGTAATCCCTTAGGACTGATCCACTACAACCTGGCCTACTATACCGCGAAGCAGGGAAGGATTGATGAGGCCAAGGGGATTCTCAGGAGGCCCATAGCGTAACATTGCTATTCATATGTGACCCCTAAAAGTGCAAGAAAAATGCAAGGTTCCATTTTATCAATTTGGGTGAATCACCCGCAGATGCTGATAAAATATGGAGCCGGCTGTCGGATTCGAACCGACGACCGCCTGATTACAAATCAGGTGCTCTACCAACTGAGCTAAGCCGGCAACTAGCCCCAGAAGTTGTCATGAAGACGCTTGCAGGGCAAGCATTGGCGCTTCCCTTAAATCTTCGACTGGATCCAGCGGATCACCGAGCCCAAGACCGGAACATGATCCCAAACTCCCTGGGCTGAATCCCAGAAGTCCTGATGGATCAGCACCCGACCTTGCGGATCGAATCTCGCCAGTGTGACCCCGATCGTCCGGACATTCTTTCCCTTGGCGAGATGGTTCATCTGGGTATCCATGGTCCACCGGAAGTAGTAGTTATGACCAGAGACGGCGACATCGTCGAAGACGACGATCATGCTCTCAAGTCCTTGGGCCGTCTTGATGAAATAATCCCGGATTGCCGGGGAACCATGGATCGTCTTCAGGGTATCGTTCAGATAGGCATTGGGCGCATAGACCTTTTCGGTTTCATGCCGGGCGGTTCGTTCGTCCAGATGACCGAGGAAATTCTCAATGCGGGAGATGGCCTCCTGCTCCGCAACGCTTCCGCGTGGAGGGCCCTGGATGGAGTGGGTGGATGCCATGGCCTCTTGGAATGATAAAACAGATGAGGTGGCAGGATCTGCGGGGGTGGCAGCGGCAGTGGAAATATTGGCCCAAGGCATGAGGGATAATAATGGTGATAGTGCGAATCCGAGAAAGGAGAGCCTCATGGGCCTAACCTTCCCCGCTTCGTCCGCCACGTCAACCTTCTCGAACTTGTCTTCAGGCGAAGTTATCGCGATAAAGTAAGTGATGGGACGCAATGAGCAGAGTTTTCTGATGGAGATCGCAGGCCCGAAAATCGAGGTTCCCGATCTGCTAAAGTTCGAGACGGCGCGCAACCACAGTCTCTCCAACACGATCATGAGTCGACTGAAGGACTTGGAGCGCGAGTACAACGAGTTGGTCGCTCTCCAGAAATGGAATCAGTTTGTCGAGGAGTTCAAGATCAACACACAGGTCCGTCTGAATCAGAATTATTATCTCTACGAGTCGGGAGACCGTAAATTTCTCTCATTGCTAAGCCCCGAGGAACTCGGATCTTCGTACACGTTCCACGGAAAGACTCGGCTGCACAGCGAGGGCTTCTTCGTGAAGGTCGAGGAAGAGAAGTCTGTGGCCAAGCCGGCATGAAGTCTGGATGAGCATTCCGGTTCGACTCCTGCTGGTTCTAGTCGCGGTGTTGCTCTGCTGGGGAGTGATTAGGAACGTCTCACCCCTGAAAACCGGGGGATTCGTCACGGAGCAGAACGGCCGAATTGATGAAAAGCCCTTTTTTGAGAAGGAGTTGATCAATCCGGAGCAGGGATTGCCGATGGTGCATGTGGCATCATTGGCCCAGATGTCCGAAGAGATAATGGCCGTTGTCTGGTATGGCGGCACTGCGGAGTGTCAGCCCGATGTGAAGATCTACTTCTCAAAGCAGGAACCGAGCGCTGCATGGACGACTCCACGCGTCATGATGACGAGGGAGCGGGCTGAACGGGATTTGCGCCGGCCCGTAAAGGCGCTCGGCAATGCCCTTCTGCTTGCGAACACGGATGGATCGCTCCGGCTGCTCTTCGTGACCATCGCCATGGGCAAATGGTCGGGAAGCCAGCTCAATAGCTGCCTCTCCAAGGATGGTGGACTCACCTGGTCACGTGCAGAAAGGCTGACACTGAGCCCCTTCTTTAATTTCTCCGAACTCGTCCGCAATCGCGCGATTGCGCAGCAGGGGAGCGGATGGTGCGTTCCGATCTATCAGGAGTTCCTTGGGAAGTTTCCCGAACTGCTCTGGCTCGGTGAACGTAATGGCAGGCTGACCTACCGGAAAACACGGATTACAGGAGGCTGCTCGACCTTCCAGCCATCCTTGATCCCGGTCAGCGAAGAATATGCCGAGGTGCTTCTGCGTGACTACACAAGTGCCCGGAAGATCCATTTCAGCAGTTCGTATGACGGAGGCCGCGACTGGCCTTTCGTGACCGCTACCGAACTTCCCAATCCCGATGCGGGGATTTCCGGGCTGCAGCTTTCCGATGGGAGTCTTTTGGTGGCCTTCAATGACTCGGCGAAGGATCGCTCCAATCTCACGCTGGCGATTGCTTCCAAGGATCGGAAAACGTGGCGAAGGATCGGCGCGCTAGAGAATGAGCCGGACGCGAACTTCTCCTATCCGTTTCTCATGCGCTCTTCCGACGGGATGATCCGTATGGCCTACACCCGCAGGGGAAAGGCGATCGCCCTGACCAGCTTCAACGAGGCGTGGATTCGCAAGCAGGAGGCAACGAGCATCACTCCATGAGCCAGCAAATGATCCATCTCCTCTACGGAGCCCTTGCTCCTTGGCTGGCGCTCTCGCTGCTGGTCCTCGGGCGGAATCCCCACCTCTCCCGCACCAGGATCACAGGCTCCCTCCTGCTGGCCTTCTTCCTGCTCCGTGTTCCCGTTGAGGGGTGGTCTTCCTTTTCATGGATCCGGGTGCTTGAATCGAACCCCAGCTTCACACTCACAGGACTGCTGGCAGTTGCTCTCTTGCAGAGGGTCAGCGAAAAAAAGATTTTCCGGTCCATTGATTGGAATGCCGCTTGGGCTTTCGGGGCGTTGGCGGCTTTTCTCCTTTACCCAATGGGATTAGGGCTGAGCTCCCATGATCCCTACAGCTGGGGGTGGGGTATCTGGATTCCTTTCCTGATAGCCGTGGCTGCGGCGATTATGCTTCTGTTTGGCAACCGCTTCGGAATCATCCTGATCGTGCCTCTGTTTGGATCGATGCTGCATCTTCAGGAATCAGCCAATCTCTGGGATGCGTTGATCGATCCTTTTTATGGAGGCATCTCGCTGATCGCTGTGATGCTGATAATTATTCGATTTTTCAGGAAACGCAGTCCAAGCGTCTCAAGTCCCCAATAAATTGTAAAACGGCTAACGATTCTGTACGAGCCAGTCCCAGTGAAAGAGGTGATGGGTGACGTTTCCGAGGAGAATGTCGCGGGTTTCCTGAGCATTGAAGCGGTCGATCATATTGAGCCTCTTGCCAAGAATAATCCCCTGTGGAGCAGGTTGATCCAAAGGCAGGCTGACCACGACGAACTGCGCGTTGAGAGGCCTATGCCAATTGTCATACGGCTTCACTGACGCACCGGGCAGGAGGAACCCATAGCTCTCCTCGCGGGCATTAAAGTTGGAGGGGACGGAGACCTCGCAGCCGATCACGGACTCGATCCCCTCTCCCTTGAAGAGACCTGGCCCATGATCTAGCGGTATTAGGAAAAGATAATAACCAAGATAGACCAGCAGCACTGAGGCCGGTATTAGTGGTCGGGTGAGTTCCTTCTGGAGCAAGGCTAATCCGACGACAACCAGCGAGCCTACCAGTGGGAGTAGCAGCCAGACGGGATAGAGGGATCTTCCGGCCGCATGCTGAAGCAATAGCGCAAGTCCTAGCAGGCCAAGTAGGATGATCCCCGATACGGCGATCGAGACCGTGCAGATCCAGCGTGGAAGGTGGCCTAGACGGATCGCCATCAGGAGTGCGAGGGCGGGCATTGCAGGCAGGAGGTAGCGCTCGTCCCGTTGATTCGGAATACAGAAGAAGGCGGCAAGTACGAGTATCCAGATCCAGAGGAAGATTTCGAACTGGCCAAGGTGGTGACGGCGCTTCCAGGCATCCCAAACGACAGCCACCGTGAGGAGTCCCAGCAAACCCGCATTCAGCGGATAGGAAACGACGATGCGCCAGAGGCTGGACTGTCCCCAAATCAGATTGAGGAAGTAGTTTTCGTTCCCCGTATTAAACTTCCCGAAATTCTCGCGCAGTCCGAAATCCTTCCACACGAGGATAGGATGAGGATCGAGCCAGAACCAGATTCCGAAGAGCAGCAGAGCAGCCGTGCCCATCAGGGCGATCCTCCAGAGATCCTGGATCAGAAAAGAGCGTAGCCTCCATCCCCGTGCCCTCAGTTGCCAGAGGGCCATGGTTAGGGCGACCGGAATTACCAAGGCAAAGGATTTGTAGAGCAAGCCGACGCCGATCATCCCACCCCAGATCCAGGGCCAGAGGATTCCGGACGGGAAACGGGGCTCCCGGTGCAGCAGGAGCAGCGCGAGCGGAGCAAAGAGCCAGAATGTCTCCGGTGCACTGGTGAGGAACACCCGCCCGTAACGGTAGGTGCTGAAGAAGCCGAGAAAGAGAAGGGCTGCGGTGAGACCGAGAGCGATGCTGCAGGTGCGCTTCCACCCGATTAGGATCAGAAGTCCGGCTGTCAGTAACGTGTAGAGGACATTCGGGGCCCGCAGAAGCGCGAGCGACCAGTGATCTCCCCAGCCCGTGGAGACAATTCCCTGCCAGAAAAGGAGTGGTGGTTTGGTGTTGCGCAAACGCTCGTCAAGTGACTGGAGCGGAAGCAATTGTCCAGTCGCCGCCGTCAGCTTGGAAATCTGGGCATAGAGCAGCTCATCCCCGTTGGTCGCCAGATGATCACTCCCGAGTCCCGCGCAGTAGACAAAAACGGCAAGCAGGAGTGACGCCCAGCCAATGAGCAGGGATCGGCGATGGATTACGGCGTGGGTGGACATGGGGATGTGGGAAGGATGAAACCGGAAACTTGAAACCTGAAGTTAATAAAATTCAGAACGTCTCATTTTGGAACGAGTGTCAACTTGGGTTTATGAGGCACCTGAACTGAGAGCCCGCATTGATTCAGGTCTCTGGTCTCAAGTTTCAGCTTTTGCAGTTAAGAACTCGCGCTCGAATAGTGGCGTAGGGCCGAGTTCCACATCAGACGTGTCGCGCCGACCATCAGGAGGGTGGCTGCGATCAACTGCAACATGATGGGCCAGGGATTCTCGGCCGCATGGATGAGCAGGCGTGAGGGGATGTTGGCCACGATGATCACGGGGATCAGCCAACTGAAGACGAGCTTGAAGGCTCCCCGGTAGATCGTGTCGGGGTAGCGGCCGATGTTGAAGAGGCTGTAGTAGCCGTAGATTAGGCCCTGCGAGCGAACCATCCAGAAGCTGGAGGCGGCAAAGACAAGCATGATGGAGTAATGGATCAGGATGCCGCAGCAGACCGCCATGGCATAGAGCAGGAGTTGTGCGATCGTGGGAAACACGGCCAGTTTCCAGAGGGCAAAGGCGACAAAGCCTCCTCCGACGCAGGCGTTGACCACATTATCCATGCCGAATTGCTTCAGGGAGACGACGAACTGCGTGTCGAGCGGCAGCAACAGCATGAAGTCCATCTTTCCGGTGCGGACGAGTTCCGGGAGGTTGGCCAGGTTCATGTAGAAAAAGGCTTGGAAGAGCTGACCGATCAGTTGGTGAGTGCCGATCAGCAGCACGACCTCCCATTTCGTCCATCCCCCGATCGCCCCCACATAGGAGAAGACCACTTCGATAAAGACGATCTGGCCCATGAACCAGAGCACCTCCACCACCATCCAGAGCAGGAAGTTCAACTTGAAGTTCATCTCCCGGATCAGGGAATTCTGGAACATGATTCCGTAGATCTCCCACAGGCTTGCGCTCTTGGCGCATGAGTTTGTCACTGCTCTCTTGCCGTAGGACTTGCTACGGCTTCGCTCACTTTCCTGCTTCTGCATCCAAGATCACGGCGCCTTGTGTCGACTAAAGCATGAACAAAAGCCGCTACTGATGGTGTCATTGTCGGGGCAACGACACCCATCCTGAGTATACTTAAAGCGGGGACTGCTGGGCGACTGCGTGGGAGACGACTTCTGCCACTGTTGTGGCTGCGGCTACCATGGCCGTGCCTCGCTCCATGACCACGCCGGAAAGGTGCAAACCTGGCAGGACATCACGTTCCTCGGAGACATCGGCACTGATACGGCGGATGGCTAGACGTTCGGGTGCGATGCGTACCACCTTGTGAATGATGCCGAGCTTCTCCAGTGTGCCAATGATGTAGGCGGAGGGATCGATCTGCCACCAGTGCATGCCGTGGTTGGCAGAGCGTGGGAAGGCATGATGGTTGTTATGCCATCCCTCGCCCATGGCGAGCAGGCCGATCAGGAGGTTATTTCGGCTCTGGTCTGTTGTTACGAATTCACGGTTACCATAGGTATGGCAGACGGAATTCACCGCCCACGTGACGTGATGGTTGAGGAACATCCGTACCGCACCTCCCCAGAGAAGTGCATAGCCGCCGCCGCTCAGGCCGCCGAGTGCGTATCCGATCAGGAAAGGGATCAGGAGACCTAGGAATGCCCAGAGCACGAAGGTATTGCTAATGAAGACCACCAGCTTGTCCTTGAGAAGGGGACCTGCGTAGCGCTGCAAATCGGGACGGAAGTCATCCAAAATCCAGCCAATATGTGCATGGAAGAAGCTCTTCACGGGGCTGTGAGGATCCATGTCATCATCGGAGTTGGCATGATGCTGGATATGAGTGGCGGCCCAGTTCAGGGCAGGTCCTTGGAAAGCCATGGAACCACAGATCAGGAAGAAGGCACGGATCCAATCGGGAGCTTCGAACCCCTTGTGGGTCAGCATTCTATGGTAGCCCACAGTGATTCCCAAGGCACAGAGAGTGTACCCTACAAGTAGGATGACAAGATCCGTTAAGGAGATAAAACGGCCCCAAAGGGTAAAAATGGCATAAACGGTGGACAGAAGAGGCACCCAGACTAGGAGCTGGAGAACGATCTTGGCCTTAAGGGAGACGGGCA
Source organism: uncultured Spartobacteria bacterium (assembly GCA_903858595.1). GTDB lineage: Bacteria > Verrucomicrobiota > Verrucomicrobiia > Chthoniobacterales > UBA6821 > UBA6821. The sequence continues at coordinate 12,691 of CAIOJL010000164.1, forward strand.
TGGTGGACATAAATAAGAAGAGCCTCAGAGGGTACTCTATGAGGCGCTTCATGCAAGAAGAGATGCCTCCACTGTATCTGAAGATTATCGAAAGACCTTTATCGAAAGACCTCGGCCATCGCTGTGCTGACATTTCCGTACTGATAGGGGAAAGAAAGCCCCTGGAACCGTTCCGGGATGATCCGCTGGCTGTCCAGCATCAGGTGTGAGAGATCTCCCAGCATGAGGCGCAGGGCAAAGGCCGGTGCCGGAAAGAGAGCCGGGCGGTGGGCGGCGCGAGCCGTTGCCTTGGTGAACTCGGCATTGGTGACCGGCTCCGGCATCACGGCATTCATCGGCCCGCTGATTGCCTCATTGTGCAGGCACTCCAGAACCATGGAGGCCAGATCGTCGACCTCGATACAAGACATCCATTGCCGGCCCGATCCGAGGCATCCTCCAAGGCCCGCCCGGAAGACGGGCTTGATCAATTTCATCGCGCCCCCGTCGCGGCCAAGCACAAATCCAATCCGTAGCCTGACGACCCGGACTCCGTAGGCCTCCGCTTTGACCGCCTCCTTCTCCCATGATTGGGCGACCTCGGCCAGGAATCCGCTGCCAGCAGGGGAGTCCTCATCGGTAATCCGCTCTCCTGTGTTTCCGTAGAAGCCGATCGCCGATGCGCTCACGAGGACGCGAGGCCGTTCCGTAGACTTGGAAGCGGCGATCCCCTCGACCAATCGTCTCGTTCCTTCGATGCGGCTGGCGAGAATGCGCTGGCGCTTTTCCTTAGTCCAGAGACCGATGATCGATTCGCCCGCCAGATGCACAACCCCGTCACAGCCCGAGACATTCAGGGGCTGGGTAAGCGAGAAGAGCCGTCTACCCTTCCCCTCGCGACGACTGAAGAGAGTGACACCGTCTCCCTGCGACGTGAGAGCCCTTTGCACTGCATGACCTATAAAGCCCGTTCCTCCTGTAATGCCGATGTTCATTTGCTAGGGGTTTAGGCTGAAGACTGAAGGCTGAAGGAGGGAAGATTCACAGAGATGGGCACGGGTCAGGACATAGGTAACACATGTGGGTCAAGACATGGGTAACACATGACGTGAGTGTTTGGTAATGGTGTTGGTGTTTTGGTTGTTGGTCAATGGCAGGGAGATTGGGGTAGCAGGCAACGGAGCGG
>CAIOJL010000165.1 GCA_903858595.1 uncultured Spartobacteria bacterium
ATCGTGAACTTGCCTACCGATGGGCGGGGTTGTTTTTGCATACCCCTGCCATGTGGCAGGTTGAAATCTCCCCGTCCATCACCACTTTATCCCACCCACTTTTACCCTCCACTTGCCTCCTCTATGGGATGGCTGTGAAAAGGAAATTTAATTTGAATGACCCCAGGAATACTTCATCCCATTGACGGCACTTGCCTCCCGGCAAGCTGTGCCGCCCTGCGGGCAACGACTTCATCGTTGTCTTCCGCGCCCGTTCCCACGGGCTTGGTTCATCCCTTTATTTTCAACTTCTAAAGCATAATCCTTATGAACCTCAAACGTATCCCTGGTGGAGTGAATGCCGCACGGGGATTTCTCTCAGCTACGAGCGCCTGCGGCATCAAACGCACTTCTCCCACAAAAGGCCCTCTCCGCAGTGATCTCTGCCTGGTAGTCTCGGAGGTTCCCACGACAGCGGCCGGTGTCTTTACCACCAATCTCGTCAAGGCGGCTCCGGTCATCCTCTCCCGCAGTCATCTGCAAGATGGGAAAGCACGGGCCGTCATCCTGAACAGCGGCAATGCCAATGCCTGCACTGGGACACCGGGGCATCGCGCTGCGGAACAGATGGCGAATGCCGTCGCCGTGGCTCTCGGCATCGATGCCGACGAGGTGCTGGTCTGCTCCACAGGACGCATCGGCGTGCAGATCCCCCTTGCTAAAATCTTCCCCGGAATCTTATCAGCCGCCGTTTCACTGAAGGCATCTCCCGCTGCTGCAACGGCCGCAGCCAAGTCTATCATGACCAGCGACAGCGTGCCGAAGCAGTCGGCCTGTAAGGTGAAGATCGGTGCCAAGTCGTTCCGTATCGGAGGCATGGCCAAGGGAGCGGGAATGATCTCCCCGAACATGGCTACCATGCTCTGCGTAATCACCACGGATGCCTCCGTGCCAGCAGCCTTCCTTCGCAAGGTTCTCGGAGAGGTGACCTCCAGGACCTTCAACTGCATTACCGTGGACGGCGATTGCAGTACAAACGACACAGTTCTGACACTTGCCAATGGCCTTTCCAGGGTGGCCATCCGCACGGCTGCAGAGAGGAAAGCCTTCGCCGAGGCTTTGCATGCTGTCTGCGGGGATCTGGCCATGGCCATCGTCGCTGACGGGGAGGGAACCTCCCGCGTGATCGAACTCACTGTGAAGGGTGCAAAGTCTGAGGCCGACGCCCATAAGGTCGGGCGAGCTATTGCCAATTCCCAGCTCGTCAAATGCGCTTGGGCCGGAAGCGATCCGAACTGGGGTAGGATCATCGATGCAGCGGGCTATGCCGGAGCAGCTCTGAACCCCGACAAGGTGGAGATCGCCTATGACGGAATCCTCGCCGCTAAGAACGGCACGGGATGCCAAGACGCGAAGGGTGAGGCCCTCCTTCGCAAGATCGCTGCGAAAAAGAAATTCTCAGTCACAATCAATCTCCATCTCGGCAAGGGTGAGGCACGTTTACTCACCACGGATCTCACGGAGGAGTATGTGCGCCTGAATCTCTCGGAATTTTCACTGTAAATCTTTCATGTCATCCCAGATCACTTCACGTCAACGCGCCGAGACGCTCGTCGAGGCCCTTCCCTACCTGCAGAAATTCCGCGGCAGCATCTTCCTGATCAAGTACGGAGGGAGCAGCATGGACTCGGAGGAGCAGGTCGGACGCTTCCTGATCGATATCGCCTTCCTAGATGCCGCAGGTATCCGTGTCGTGCTCGTCCACGGAGGTGGCAAGGCGATCAATGCCCGCATGAAAGAGCAGGGACTCGTTCCTCAGTTTGTTGACGGTCTTCGCGTTACCGATGCTGCTACTATAGAGATAGTCCGCTCAGTTCTCGACGACGAGTTGAATCCCGGGATCGTGAAGCAACTCGGGGCTCTCGGTGTAAGGGCTGTCGGGATTTCCGGCAGTAAGGTATTCATCGCTAGTAAGCTGCCTCCTTTGACAGGACCTGAAAACAGGGAGATCGATCTGGGGTTCGTGGGTGAAGCCGAGGAGGTCAATCCTCAGGCTGTCCGAGAGGCGCTTGCGGCTGGTGCAGTGCCAGTCATTTCACCACTCGGAGCCCTGCCAACCGGCGAGCCGATCAACATCAATGCCGATGTCTCAGCGGCCGCTCTTGCCGCTGCACTGCCGGCCAGCAAACTGATCTTCCTGAGCGATGTGCCGGGCCTGATGCAGGATCCCCTGGATCCCGAATCACTCATTCACGGTCTCACCGCTGCGCAGACCGAGGAACTGATCGATCGTGGTGTCATCGCCGGAGGGATGATTCCCAAGGTGCGCTCCGCCACCAAGGCGCTGGTCAATGGGCTCGGCAAAGTCCACCTCCTCGGGGCAGGAGTTCCTCATGCGGTGCTGCTCGAAGCCTTTTCAGAAGAAGGCGTGGGGACAGAGATTATTCCCTAGAAGCAAGGGCTAGTGCTTTTGAGTTCTGTCATTTACCAAGGTGCCAAAAAGCGGTTTTTCGTCTTCGTAATAACTCTCCGGGTAGTGTTTAACCCAGATTTTGCGATAGGCATGGGATAACAGAGAAGGGAGCATCACCCATATGGTGAACCCGCAATACGAGATTGAGTACAGCGACGAGAAGGTGACGGCATGGGGAGGGATGAGGCTGATGAAGGAGGTGCTTGA
>CAIOJL010000166.1 GCA_903858595.1 uncultured Spartobacteria bacterium
CACGACATCATGGCACTCGCAAACGACCTCCGCAAAGGAATGGCAATCAAGTACAACAGCAACGCTGCCATCGTCCTTGAAGTCACCCACCGCACTCCCGGCAACCTCCGCGCTTTCGTTCAGCTCATCATCCGTTATATCGGCACAGGCAAGTCGGCGGACGTGCGCTTTGCCTCTACGGAGAAGGTCGAGCTTGTCGAAGTCCATCGTACAAAGCTGGATTTCAGTTACGCCGACCAGGATGGTTACAATTTCATGGATCCAGAGACCTTCGAGACCATCACCCTTCAGGCTGCCCTCCTCGGCGATGCCAAGGACTTCCTTGTCGAGAACATGCAGGTGGAAATCCTCTATGTTGAGGGGCGCGCGGTTTCCGTGGAGCTTCCCGCCTCGGCCAATATCAAGGTGACCGAATCTCCCGAGGGTGTGAAGGGGGACTCTTCCAGCAACGTGATGAAGACCGCCACCCTCGAGACCGGCAAGGTGATCCAGGTTCCCCTCTTCATCAAGGAGGGTGAGATCGTCAAGGTCGACACCCGGACCGGCGCCTACATGGGCCGTGCTTAAGAGAAAGAGACCAAGCGATTCCGAGGCACTCCGGCCAAAAACCTCACCGACGCGTGGCACGCCCTTCCTCTCCGCAGAGAAAGGGCGACGGCAGATCCCCGGGAAAGAATACCCGTAATCCACCCCGTCGCGTCCGCGTCTTGACATCAGAGGACGACTCTCCGGATCTCTTCGACCAGGATGAGCCGACCTGGGCTCACGATCAACCCCTTCATGGCAATGAGAATGCCGCAACTATTCCCAAGTCCTGGGTTAAGTTCATCATCGCTCTTTTCCTGCTACCTGTTGCCCTAATCCTAACTCAGACCTTCTTTCAGGCATTCGCTAGTTCCGTTCATCAAGGTCTCCTGGCCACGCAGTCATTCGGATGCTTTGCAGCCGGAATGATCTTTTTTGGCATCCTGTTCTTTATCGTTCCGCGTGAAATCCTGATGTGGCCCTATGTCTTCGGACATGAGATGACCCATGCGATCTGGGTGAAACTCTTCGGCGGCAATGTCGCCGATCATTTTCATGTCAGCTTAGACGGAGGCCATGTCCTCACCGACAGGGTGAATACTTGGATCGCCCTCGCCCCATATTTCTTTCCCCTCTACACTCTTTTGGTCGTGACCCTCTACGGGGCGGCATCTCTGGCGACAGACCTAAGCCCTTACCGCTGGGTGCTGTTTCTGCTACTGGGATTCACACACGCCTTTCATCTTGTCTTCACCTGCCTCTTGATCGCCAAGGGCCAGCCGGATCTCCATTACGGAGGAACGTTTTTTTCCCTGATAGTCATCTACCTGATCAATCTCCTCCTCATCCCCGGACTCCTCCTGCTGACAGGAAAGGAGATATCCCTGAAATCCTTTGGGCATGATTTCGTTGAGAACACGGTCGGCTTTTTAGAGATCACCCGCATTATCACGACATGGATCGCGGATTGGATCAACGACCTTTGGAAAGGATTTGGGAATCACTAATCTGCATAGATGCCGTAGGTATTCATGACAAAACTACGATCACCCTTCAGAAGGATAGCAAAAAACCTGCCCCGATGAACCTGCCGACAATCACGGCCATTTGGCCGCCTAGTAACTGTTAGAGGGTCTTTTGCTATGACTCCAATCTCAACAAATGTTAATCAGGGGTTTGCACAGGGAGTCATGGGACTGTATATTATTGTATATTTCGCGATATGGGTGATGGGATTGATCTTGCAAATCTTCATTAAAAGAAGAATGAAAGCTATGGTGAAGCAAGGGGGTTCAGGGACTTCCCTATACTAACTGGGCGGACAATTCACCAAAAGCTAGTTTCCAAAAACGGGGATATTTCCTTAAAGGGAAATTTAGAACAACTGGAGATCGTGGATTCATCCTGATGTGTGAGATTTGCAGGATCTTTATCTGTTTAATAGGGGTAATGACACTTGGATTCATACCATATATTCTTTCACATCAAATACACTAAGCCCATGCCTTCTAACCAATCACTGGAGAGAATCCTAGGCGTTCGTCGATCTTTGTAAGCGTCACACCAAGCACCGTCTTGACAGAGATCTGATAGAGAAGGCGTATATGTCGTAAGCACGGCCTACGACAAGTAAGATGATAGCTCAGGCAGCGAGCGCCGCAGTCAACTGCCCTTTCTGAGATTTGG
>CAIOJL010000167.1 GCA_903858595.1 uncultured Spartobacteria bacterium
CTCTCGTTCCATCAAAAAGCACTGGAACGGGGTGGTGGCCTTCATGAGGACAAGGCTTACCAATGGGGCCATGGAGGCCATCAATGGACTGCTCCAACTAGCAAAGAGGCTAGCCAGGGGGTTCCGTTCCCTACGCCACTTTCGCATCATGGCCTATCTCAAAGCTGGCAAGCTTCAGCTCGAACTGCCATCCTTCAGACCGTTACCCATCCACTCAAAATAGCGAGGAACCACTTTTTCAATGGTCACCCACGGCGATGCGATCACGGTGCCTTTTCCTGCGTCATCGCCCTTTGGGCTGATAAAATAGTCTGCGGCGCATAGCCGACTGCTCAGTGATGCGCTCAGAGCTGCCGTGGTGAGCAGCCCCAGGATTGATTTTATGAGATGGTCTTTCATGAGCAATACGATGGTGATGTGCATTTATTGTTGGTTCTCTTCGGTTGTTGTCTCGTGTGACGTTCCCCCAGGACGCTCCTGTCGCTTGTAGATGATGGTCGGGTTCGCCAACCATCATGGATGGGATCACGAAATAATGGTATGTATGCTTTAGCCGTAGTCATCACTGCCTTCTTTATTAAACTTACTCTTTGTCCACCTTCCGCCGGTAGAAGAGCAACCGGCTCTCCGGCGCGGTTTCTAGGATCAGGCGCACACCACGCTCGCGGAGTTCCTGGCCGGACTGTTGCCAGGTGCGGCCTGTTTCGGCGTCCTCGAACTCGTATTTCGTATCGAAATCCAAGCCATGGAGGCGGAAGTCGGCACTGACAAAGTGCGATTCCGGGCGCCGGAGCGCAAGCACAAACCCTTCCCCGATATCCGGCCGGTGCATCTGGTAGGCTGCCCATTGATCATGCTCGGGCCGGCAGGACGACAGGGGATAGTAGTCGCCGTAGAACAGCGGACGGGCACGGCGGGCCTCGGCCAGCATGCGCCGGTGCCAGTCGTAGGGATAATCCGGGCGGAGCGGCGTACCCTCAGAGGGCGCCAGGTGGAAACAGAGCGCCGCGGAGAGCGAACTGCGGAAATTGTAGGTGTCGCCTGGACGCACTCCAGTGCCGCAGGCGGAGAGCGGCAGCCAGTAATTCAGCCCCATTCCCTCAACCTGGCAGCCGACCGGATCGAAGTGTGGACCACACTGCCAGTCACTGCGCCAGAGAGGGATGCTGCGGCTGCAGGTTTCGAGATCGAGGCGTCGGCCGCCGCTGGCGCAGTTGTCGATGATGAGTCCCGGATGGCGCCGCAGGAGCTCATCCCAGAACGCATAGAGCCCTTCAATATGGCGGATCTCACTCATCCCCTGCCGGTCAGTCGCGTCGGCTGCTCGCCAGTAGGGGAGAGGATCGACGTTGAAATCCTGACGATAGAGGTGCACTCCTTGTGTCGTCAGGCAATCGGAGATGAAATCAATCAGCCAGCGCCGGGCCGTGAGGTTGCCGAGATCCAGTAGCAGGCTGGCGCCCGGCTTACGCTCGCCCAGGAACCACTCCGGATGCTCGATTGGCAGCGGCGTGCCGACCACGGCGCGCTCCGGCTCGAACCAGAGTAGCAGTTTCGTCCCGGCAGCAATGGCCGCGTCGCTGATCGGACGGAACCCCTGCGGATACCCCACCGGGTTGATGCGCCAGTCACCGACATGCTTGGCCCATTCGCCGGTGGACTCCTCCGGCGAAAAACTCTCCGGCGGACCGTACCAGCCGGCGTCGATCCAGTAATACTCGTTGTCGATCCCATGCTGCCGGTACGCCTCAATGCGCTCAAGGTGCTCGGAGGTGCGCATGCCGCCCCAATGTCCCGTCGTCAACGGTCCGCGCAGGAGTTCGCCATCCGGCCGCGGCGTGTGGTGTGCGAGGATGAATCGTCTCAGCGTGTTGTGACTGGTCTGCGGGGCGCCATTCCAAAAGAGCTGCATGATCCGCGGCGTGCGGATCTCCTCGCCGGGATGCAGCACCAGGTGCGTCAGTTCCTGACCGGCCCTGATACGGAGCTCGCCGCCCGCAGTGCCGCGCGTCAAACTGGCGGCCCATTGCCCCGTCCATCCGATACCGGTGATGACACCGGAGTCGCCTGACTGGAGGTTGAAGAACGGTAACCAGTTGTTTGAGGAACGCCCGCCGCCTGCGGCCATCGAGATCGTCTCACCCTCGGCCAGCGGCGTGACCAGGTATTCGAAGTCCGCCACCGAGGACTGCGAACCGCGGGAGCGCCGGAGCTGGGTCTCGCCGGTCACGGCCCACACGGTGTCCAGCGGTTGGATATTTTCCAGCAGCGGCGTGTCCATTGTGCCCGTATTGCGGAAGCGCAGTAGCCATTCCGCCGCCGGAAAGCCTTCGAAGGTCTGGAGCTCGAGTTCGCATTCGAGGCCAGTCTGGGGGTCGTGCCAGATTACCAGTTGTCCGGTGACACCATCCGCGCAGGGCTTGGAGCTGCGCGTCACACGCCAGCCGGTGAGAAGTTCTGCGGAGGCACGCCCGCCGAACGTGAAGGAAAATGGGGGAGTATCGTAGGGAAGCGGCTGCGCGGCATAGGCACAATCGATCGGGCTCACCGTGGTGCCATCGGCCAGCTCAAGTTCGACATCCGCCCAGTCGGCATGTGCATAGCCACTGTCGCTGTTCACATCCCACACTTTCAACGTCACTTCGGTGCCCCCGGGGACTGGCGTGTCGATCCGCACCGCTGGGGTATCCACGCCGAGGGCGGGACTCCGCCAGAGTTCGCGGCCCCCCCCCGCCTCGACGGCGAAAATCAATCGCTCGGAACCGCCAGCATTGCCCCCGCGGCAGACAATACTGCCATCCATGCCGGCCCAGGCACGGAACCGGCGGATCGGCTGGTTGGCATGCAGGACGATCTCGCTATCGGCATGCGTGCCGAAGCCGTGGGTGAACGTTTTACCGCCGATGACGATGGGCTGATCGAGGATCGAGCGGTTGAACCGCATCACTCCCCAACCCTGCTTCTGGCACACCGCCCGCAGCACGTGTTCATCGCCCGGCAGTCCGACGGCAGCAGCCGCCCATTGCCCGGCGTATTTCAGCGCCTCTGCGATTCCGGCAGGGCGCAAGTCGAGTGGTTTTGGAAACGGGGGGGGGTCTTCGCTTTTTGAGATCATGGTTTTAGCAGGTTGGTTGGTTGGAAGAGTTGGAAAAGGGTGCCCAGCGATCGTTCGAATCAAGGATTACCCCGTTCCCTTGATATGCGGAGACTCGCGATCTGGTAGGGGCGGAAGTCGATTGTCGATCCGCTCTTCCCGATGAGAGCGCCGGAGAGATCGACCGGGGTCGCCTTCCAGCCTTCGGCCAGAAGGATGAGGCAGGAGCCTGACCTTCCGAGCGTCTCGTGGAGCCGCAGCGTCCAGGAGTCCTTGCCCCCGGGCACTACCCAGGCCGGCTGAAGCGACTCACCCCCTTCGAGGCCGAGGAATCCGCAATCCGCCGGACCTCCGGAGTATTCCAGCACGGGGGTGAAGAGCGTCTCCGCGAGAGCGGCGGGCTGCTCCTCGCGGGGAGCGGCGGGATCGAAGCGACCGATGGCGATCCGGATCCGGTGCTCTCCGATGTCGCTGCAGACATTCGGGGCAAGCGTGCGGCGGATCGGCTCGGGATGGGTGCCACGCTGGTGGCCGCGGTCCTCGTTTGTGATCTTGGCGCTGCGGATCAGACTCGGCGCGAGCACCCCGTCGCGGCAGGAAAATCCATACTTGTCCTCCGTCACCACGAAGAACCCCTCACTCTCCGAGTCATCGCTCACCACGGCCCAGCGGCTCGCGGGAACCTCCCACATCGCTTCGGCCTGCGTGTCACCGCCGAGTTGCGGGCGCCGGACACTCCCGTAGGGAATGGCGAAACGAGCGTGACGCCCCATGAATGCTGTTGGGAAGGCGGTTTTGAGCAGCGCATTCTCCTCCTTCCAGTCGAGATCATAGTCGATGCGGAGCACCGGACTTCCGGCCTCGAGGATGTAATGGACGGAGACCTTGCCGCTCTTGCCCAAGGGACGCTCGAAGACAACCTCCGCGCGGAGAGGATCCTTGGCGGAGACGCGGACCGTGGCCTTTCGGTGATTCTCCTTGCCGAGCGAGAGCGCCTGGCGGTCGATATCCCAGGCCTCGAAGGTGGTCGGGAATTCCGGGTAAATCATGAAAGCGTTCGCGGCTCCGGTGAACGGCAGCGCCTTGTTATCGACGGAGAGGCGCGTAATTCGGCCTGCGGTGTCGAAGCGCACATCGACTCGTCCGTTCCCCATCCGGGTCGCGGAGGCGGTGACCTTCCCGGTCTCCATTGCGGGGAATGTCTCAACAGGAGCGCCGGCAAGAGGGGGGAGCAGGAGGCATTTCCCGGCATGCCGGTGGAGGCGCGGCTGCGGAAGGGGGTTGAAGAGCGAGATCCCCACCGCCTTCTTTCCCTTCCCCCCGAGCACCTTCGCGGAGGAATCGAGGGCCGATTTGGCGATGCCGAGCAGTTCCGGCTTGGCCTCGGCATAGACCTCGTGGATCGAACTGCCGGGGATGTAGTCGTGGAACTGGGCGAAGACAACCCGCTTCCAGGCAGCCTGGCCGATCGAGCCGCCGCCGGTGACGCAGGCTACAGCCTCGCGCACCTGGAGAGCGCGCTCAGCGGCGCGCATGGCTGCCTTGATCTCCCCATGCGTGGTGTAGGTGCCCCGATGGTACTCGAAATAGAGCTCCCCTCTGTAGATCGGAAGCTTGTCACGCAGGCCCCCGAGGCGATCGAAGAAGCCCGAGAGACTGCCCCATTGAGCGGGCGGGACCCCCTGGATATCGGCGACACGTCGGGCCCTCTCGCACATCTCCTCGGTGACGCCGCCGCCGCCGTCGCCGAAACCGGTCGGCGCGAGAAACTCGGGATGAACATCGCATTGTTTGTGGTTGGCAGCCCCGCTGCGCAGCTCACCGACAAAGACATTCTGGTTGTATCCTCCTCCCGGAATCCCCTGATTGGATCCGGAACAGTTCACCAGGTAGGAAACCACCTCGCTCCCGTCGATTCCCACCCAGCGGAAACTGGTGAAGGGGAAGGGAGTGATGGCGTTCCAGGCAAGCTTGGTAGTGAAGAAATAATCGACCCCCGTCTCCTTCATCATCTGGGGAAGACAGCCGGAGTAGCCGAACACATCGGGAAGCCAGAGAATCGGCGACGGTTTTCCGGAGAGCCCCCGGAATCCCTCCTGACCGATCAGGAAACTGCGCGCCAGGGCCTCCCCGCAGGCGAGCAGCGTGTCGCTCTCGACATAGGTGGCGCCGTGAGCCTCCCAGCTTCCCTGTTTGATGCGCTTCTTCACCACTCCGGAGAGAGCGGGGGAAATCCGCTCCACGGCCTCGTAGCTGGCGGGCTGGGAATAAGCGAAACGCATCTCAGGATAGCGCTCGAAGAGGCGGTTCATCGTGGCAAAGGTGTGCACCGCCTTGCGATCCCCGACCCTCTCCGGCCAGAGCCAGACGAGGTCGATGTGGGCGTGGCCGTTGAGGATCCCCCTGGGAGTCGCCGCGTTGCCCTTCAGGTCGGCGAAGGCCGCTTTCAGGACCTTTTTGGCATCGGCGAGTCCCCCGCCGTCCAAGGCATTGATCGCATTGTCGAGATGGCGCAGCAGGCGGCGCAGGAGGGGAGGGAGGATTGAGAGCTGAGGCTTCACCCCGATGGGGCCGAAATTCACCTCCTGCGCTGGGAAAGCGGCACGGATCTCCTGCCACATTAGGTCCTCTAGGACTAGCATGTCATGCAGGACTTCCCAGGCCAGATCGTTCCGGGTGAGCAGCTCGGCCCCCTTCAGAAGACTTCCCTCGGGACTCAGACCGTCGGAGTGTGGGTGCCAGATGGCTGTGCGGCAGACGATCGATTCCACCCAGACCTCGCGGGTTCCCCTCCCTGTTTCCTTACCCGTTGCCTTGCCCAAACTCTTGGGAAGCGGGGCGATCCGGTGTGGATCGTCGAATCCGTAATAAGGGACCCCGTCGACATAGAGCGTCGATTCAGCCTCGTCCTCCCAGCGCAGATAGGTCTCTCCCCGGTGTTCCGGTAGACGGAGTCGGTACCAACGCTGATCCCAGAGCTTACCATAATGTTGGGGCAGTTTCCCAATCGGCTTCAGGACCGATTTTCTAGCCGCCTCCCATTCGATGTAGGCGGGCGAGGGGGCCGTGGCCGAGATGTCGGTAACTGTGGAAACGCTTGCCCAGACTTGCGAGCGGATGCGGGCAACCGCCTGGGGAAGACGGGCTGGAACAAGTTGAAGGAACGGATTGGCGGGATCCATGGTATGTCCTTCAGCGGTTCACCCGAGTGTGAGCGGAAGGTGTTCGGCTTTAAGCGTGTAGGTGTGCTGCGGCAGGAGGGTATGGGAGTCGGCGGGGGGCAGTTCCTTCCCGAGGGTCACGTCGAAGAGGGTTCCCGGCAAGCGCGCCTCCTGCGTGTCGAAGCTCCAGATCACGGCCGTATTGTTCTCATCGTTGTGCCAGATGATGCACTTGCCGTTTTTCTGCAGGTAGCGCGTTTTCATCAGCGGGAGAACCTCGTGGTAATCGGCCAGGACGCGCTTGTGCTCGGGAGTCCAGATCTCATCGGCCCGCTTCCCCTCTTTGTGGAGCGGCAGGCTCACATCGGTCTTGTGCGCGAGGATATAGTGGACGTACTCGTAGGCATCGGCGCGCAGATCCTCGTGGAGGGACAGGGCGGTGGGGACGGTCGTGTAGTTATTGCCAACCCCGATCTCGAAGCAGACCCAGCAACGGTCGATGCTGTAGGAGCTCGGACACCCGTGCTGAACCCGTCCAAACGGCCCGAAGGACTCGATCAGGAAGTGCACGTCGGCCTCCTGCAGCTCCTTGAAGGCCGAGAGAAGCTGGCGCCACATCGTGCTGGGCCTGCCGTTGGTGTAATTCACCGGCATGAAGCCGAGGTTGTAAAAGCTGTCGAAGAGATAGCCGTTGAGTCCGGTGTTTTCGCGGTTTTTCTTGAGCGAATCGATCCAGAGGCGGCGAGGCTCCTCGTTGGCGAAATCAAAGATGCTGAAGACGTTCGTGTACGCCCCGCCGTATTTCGTGCGAGTGTCCTCCGACTTCACATACCAGTTGCGCGCGTCACGTTCTGATGCGTTGAGCGGACTCGAGTAGGCCTGGTCATTGTTCGTCCAGCTCATGACCTGGATGCCGAGAGAGGAGGCCCGGTCGACGAGTTCCTTGAGCTTGGGGATGCCGCCAAGGGAGGGGGCCGGTTCGTACTCGTGGCCGCAGCACATATTGCCGATACCCCCCTCGGTCATGGCGCTCTTGTTCACGTTGTCGATGAAGACCTGCTTGAATCCCAGGGCCGCGGCCGCGGGAATGAGGTCCTTGAGATAGCTTTCGAAGTTGAAATTGACCCAGAGATTCTGGCCCAGACGCGGGATCACCGGCTCCTTCCGCAAGCCGAACTCCGCGCGGGCCCGTTCGTGGACCTCGTCGATGGTCCAGGTCCAGAGGTTCTGCATCTCCGTCTCGTCGGTGATCCCCCCGGCCAGAAGGATCTTTTTCGGAACAGTCGAGAATCTCCGCGCCTGGTCGAAGATGTGCTTGTCGAATGTCTTGAGTTCCGCGGCACCCTTCTCGCGCCGCAGAAGGCTGCGGATGAGATCCACCCGCTCGAAGACCCCGAGGAGCACCCTCCCGTTCTTCCATTGGAAGTCGAAGGCCTGATGACTCGCCCAGCGGGGAAGGTTGTGGGTCATCACCGGATTCGGCATTGTGGGATCCCAGTGGATAAGACCCTCGGTGGTCCAGGCGGTCTCCTCCCCGATCGTCACCAGGGGATCCGAACAGGAGCTTTGCGAGACGACCGTGGCACCGCGGATATCGCCGTCGAGTTCCCAACTCGACTTCTCCAGCAGATGGAAGAGCTCGACCGTCCCCCCGCGGTATTCGTAATGGTAGGCGAAACCGGAGGCCACGACATTGTTGAAGGAATCAGCCGTGGGTTTAAAAACGATGTCGAGTTCGCCGTCAGCCACGGGCTCCGTCGCATCCCAATCCCCCGACTCATGGATCGGGTCGAAGGAGTGATCGCGCATCAGCTTCGTCTCCGCAGTAGAGAAGAGCGTTTGCAGGCGGACGCGGAGCTCGCCGGCCGACTCCTCCGCGCCGAGGAACCCGAGACCGCGCAGCTCCTTGCCTCCGAAACTTGTCGAGCGGATCGTCAGGGGGAGGCGGCCGGAACGGACCAGCGTCTCGCCGATCCAGATCCTTCCAATGCCCGCGAAGGTGTTGCCGGAGAGAAGGAGTTCGATGCGGGTGTCGCCGAGCGGGTGCAAGGAGGACGTTATGGGTGTCATGGGTCCGTTGGGTCCGTTGGCTTGGCTTGTGATGTTGGAGGCGGGTGTTACTCGGCAGAACGGTCGAGCTGGATCGGATCGGTGATCTCAGGCGAGGCCCACCGTGCGCGGATCTCCAGATCAGGCCCCGTGTAGCCAAGTCGGTGCACGCCATTCTCGAACGAGTAGCGGAGCGCCCCGGACTTCCCGTTGACATCGAGCGGCAGTTCGGTGACACCCCCATCGCGGCGATGCGGGGTCATCACCACGTCGAGCTGGCGGATAGGCTTCTCGCCGACATGGCTCATCGGCTCCTGCATCGGGACAAGCGCCCCCTCGCGAAGGTAGAGAGGAATGGTCGCGAGCGGCGAGACTGTCGTGATCCAGCGCTCTCCCTGCTCCACAGCGCCCGTCCACCAGCAGGTCCATTCCCCGGCAGGGAGATAGAAACTCCGCGCGCCGTCGGCCGTGAAGACCGGGACCACCAGGAGACTCTCTCCGAAGAGGTACTGGTCGTAGAGAGGCCAGGTCGTCGGATCCTCTTGGAAATCGATGACCAGAGGCCGCGCCATCGGTAGCGATTCGGCGGCCGACTTGAGGGCGCTTCCTAGGACATAAGGCATCATCGCGTAGCGCAGGCGGATGATGTCGCGGCAGTGACGGAGAGCCTCCGGGGAGAACTTGTAGAGCTCCCGGTCGCCGAAGCCGTGAATACGGGAATGCGACAGGAACATGCCGAACTGCATCCAGCGGATCAGCAGCAGGTCGTCCGTGGTGCCGCAGAATCCCCCGATATCCTGGCTCCAGAACGTGAAGCCGCTCAGGCCCAGCGAAAGACCGCCAGCAAGCTGCGGGATGATATTGTGGAAGTTCGGACTATTGTCCCCGCCCCAGTGGAGGGGATATCGTTGACTTCCGGCCCAGGCCGAACGGGCCCAGACAGCCCCCTCGCCCGTCGTCGATTCCGTGATCTCGAAGGCGGCCTTGTTGTAGAGAAGCGGGTAGAGATTGTGCATCCGCGAGCCCGGAGTTCCATCATAATAGACGCCGTCCGACGGGGCGAACTCGCCGAAATCGGTCTTGATAACGCTCGCCCCAGCCTCGAGCAGGCCACGGACCCTTGCCTGGAAGACCTCGACCGCCCGGGGATTGGTGAAGTCGATGACACCCACGACTCCCTTGAATCCCGGCGTGAAGCAGGTTTTGGAGTCGTAGATCTCGCCGTCGGCAGTTTTCACGAAGCCCTCCACCGCCTTGAGTTCCTCGAAGTAAGAGGATCCCTCCGGGATGTAGGGAAGCTGCCAGAGCGAGACACGGATTCCCATGTCACGCAGCTCGCGCATGAATGCGGCGGGATCGGGGAAGCGCTCCCTGTCGAATTCCAGATCGCAGTACCAGTCCTCCTTGAACCAATGGGTATCAAGATGCACCACATCGCAGGGAACATCGTTCTCCCGCATCTTGCGCATGACATCGATGACCTCTTCCGCCGACTTGTAGCTGATCTTGCTCTGCCAGTAGCCGAAGGTCCACGGCGGAGGGACCGCGGGACGGCCCGTCAGTCCCGTGTAGCATACCAGCACCTCCTTGATGCTGCCCGCGATGAAATAGTAATCGAGGAAAGGATCGTCCACCGCCACCTGGATGTCCGCGGCGCTGCGGCTGCCGACCCAGAACGTCATGCGGCTCGAGTGGTTAAAGTAGATCCCGTATCCGGCCGTGGTCACGTAGAAGGGAATATTCTTATAGCTCCGGGGAGTCATCACCCCGATGGCGTCGTCGGTGTCGAGCTCGATGGTCTGGCCGGTCTTGTCGAGCTTCAGGAACTTTTCCCCGAACCCGTACACCGCTTCCCTCGGCCGCAGCGAGAAATTCTCGGTGGCGACGCGCTGGCTTCCGTTGTGAAGCAACCCGGCGTTGAGCGAGTCCCAGTTTACGAAATTATTCTTCTCCCCTCCCCCCACCTCGGTGAGGAGACGTCCGGCCGGGTCGGTCGCCACCATGCGGAACGGCGAGGTTTCGACCGTCCAGGAGAGCCGGAAGGTCGTGATCGTGACCTTCTCGCCGCTGACCGAGATTTCGGGATCGGCACCCAGTTCCAGCTCCACCTGCAGCATCGGCGTCAGGTTCTCGGGCACAGCGTCCCCCTCCGCATAGCGGACACGGATCACGGAAGCCGAGACGACATCCAGCCGAAGCTCCCCTTCGATCGGTTTCTCGAAGGTCGCCCGCTCCTTGAGCGCCGCCATCTCGGGGTCGGCCGAAGAGATCGTCCCCTTGAAGCGCAGCGAAGCGAAGGTGCGGAAACGGACGAATCGGGGTCCCTGTTCCACAAGCTCGACCTTGTCGATGCTGGTGCGGAGGCCGCTGTACTCTTCGAGAATGAGGGTGGGATTTTTGGATGGCATGGGCGTCAGAAGGATGGAAGCCTTTCCTTATGGATGAAGGGTTATCATTTGCAACCCTTTCATCATGAAAATGAAAAATGAAGTTTTGCGGCTCCTCACTGTTTGGAGTGGGTGAGGACGTAAGGCTGAGATGCATGGAGAAAATATGGAACTCAAGAACTCAGAAACTCATCCGTAACAAACCTCCGACTGGGTGGAGGAGGTAGAACTGCAAAGTATAAGCAGCCCCCAAGTGGAGAGCGGCGTGGTCACGCCCTAGTTCAAATGCAAAGCAACGGTCGGGCCGCGCAAACTCAGAAAATAACTAGAAACAAAAGGCATTTGCTTAGATTTAGGCATCTTGTTCCGGAGGCCGCGCAAGCAGGGAAAAGACCCTCTCTTTTATCACTTCCTTTCCTGAGTTCTTGAGTTTCAGATTTTTACCTCTCCTTTCATCCCCTTCATCCCTGTGAGTCCTGCATATTGTGGCCAGAACTTCTGGTTTCCTTGAACCATGAGGCGGCATAGAGTAGAAGTGTCTAATCCCTATGCATGTTCCGGCCGACAACTCCCTCCACCGGAAACAACGCGGTTTTTCGCTACTGGAGCTGCTTCTGGTCATCGCCATCATGGGTCTCCTGGCCGTGATGGCGTCGGGCACCTTGGGGATGGTGGATGCCAACCGCATCACCACCGCGGCCCTGAAACTGCGCAGCACCGCCGAACTGGCGCGCCA
Organism: uncultured Spartobacteria bacterium; assembly: GCA_903858595.1. Lineage (GTDB taxonomy): Bacteria > Verrucomicrobiota > Verrucomicrobiia > Chthoniobacterales > UBA6821 > UBA6821. The sequence continues at coordinate 11,428 of CAIOJL010000167.1, forward strand.
GACCGCCATTACCTCCGGGAGTCCTGTGGATCTGAGGTTTTACCAGCCGACGACCTCGCCGACGGGTTCCTCCAATGATTATACCGCCTTCCGTCTGGTGACCATCAGCGGCTCGGTCCAGACCCCGATGAGAATCATCCGACTGCCCGACGGTATCGGCATGAGGAGCAATGCCACCTCCTCCACCCTCCTGAGCAGCAGCAACCCCTGCACAATCACGGAGACGACACCGCCCGGCGGCTTCCTGTCGACTGCCAGGTATGTGCGGTTCCTGCCGAACGGCGGCCTCGACATCCTCGCCCATTTGCCCTCCATCCCTTGGTGCGTCTCCATCGCCAAGTCCGCGGCTCCCGCCGTCGCCAACGGCCTTCCGACGAATTTCGCCACCGTCTGCTTCGACGCCCTCCTCGGCTCGACAGGGATCTACAGGCCCTGAAAAATTAATATGAAGTATGAAGTATGAAGTATGAAACGGGATTTCCAGGAGCCTCTTTGGCTCCCGAGTCACCAACCCTTCAACCCTTCTCCTTATAGCTTCTTTAATCCCCCTCATGACCCGTGACGCGTAACCATCAAACCCAACCCGACCAGGGCTTCACCCTGATCGAAATCATCCTAGCCATCGCGATCATCTGCTTCGTTGTCGTCATGATTGCCTCCATCGTGAACACGGTTTCCGGCTCGTGGAAGCGGAGCAGCTCCGAGATGACAAGCTTCCAGAACGCCCGCTTCGCCTTCGACCGGCTCAACTCGACGATCAACCAGTCCACGCTCAATCCCTACTGGGACTACGTCGATGCGAGCGGAACCCGACGCACCTCCAACAACGCGGCGACATTCGCTCCTTCCAAATACGCCCGCTGCAGCGACCAGCACTTCATGATCGCCCCCGTCTCCAACTACACCAACAGCGGGCAAACGATCGCCTGCTTCTTCCAAGCTCCGCTCGGTTATTCGACGAACACCAGCCTGACCAGCCTGAACAACATGCTCAACGCCGTCGGTTTCTTTGTCGAATTCAACAGTGACGGCGACAGCAACACGTGCTCCCTCAAGCCCTCCTTTGCCGGCCAGGCGAAATGGCGCTACCGCCTCATGGAGCTGCGACAACCAAGCGAGAACAATAGTGTGTTCACAAACACCACCAACAGCGCGTGGATCACCAATGCCATGACCGTTCCCGGCCGGCAGGCACGACCCATCGCCGACAACATCATCGCCCTTGTGCTCATGGCAGAGGATGTCAACGGGAACCCGCTCTTCTCCAGCACGAACAACAGCTACACCTACGATTCGCGCAACTCCAACTCCACGAACACCTATAACCAGCTCCCCGCCCAGGTTCAGGTCACCATGGTCGCCATCGACGAGGCCTCGGCGTCGAGGCTCGCTGCCAAGAATGGCAGTACTGCCCCCTCCATCGTCAGCTCAAACTACTTCCAGGATCCCGCCAACTACACCACAAACCTGGCCTCCCTGCAGCAGGAACTGGCAACGAATTCCTCGAAGCCGACCTTCCGGGTCTTCAGCACCTCGATCCGTATCGAGGCCGCAAAGTGGAGCCAGTGATGGGGATGGGGGAATGAAGGCCAAAGGGGGCAGGCGAAGAGGGCACAGGGCACATCACCCATTTCCCATAACCGATACCCATCTTGGCTTTTCTCATGCTAAGCTAGGTCCTGTGTCAGGAACAGCCTACAATCCCCCTGCCTCTATCCCTCTTTCAAGGCCTGCCGCGCTGCACCGGAAGCTGCGTGAGGTGCCACATAAGCCCGGCGTTTACGTGATCCGTGACCGATTCGCCAAGATCATCTATGTCGGCAAGGCCCACGATCTGCGCCGCCGTCTCTCCAACTACTTTACCCCATCCAGCCGGAACCGGGTCGACCTGAAGACTCGGGCCCTGATCGACAGCGCTAACGACTATGAATGGCATCTCGTCAAGAGCGACGCCGAGGCAGTGCTCTTCGAGGGAAAGCTGATCAAGGAATGGCGCCCCAAGTACAACATCAGCTTCCGGGACGACAAGCGCTTCATCATGGTTAGAGTGCAGATGGCGGATGCCATTCCTCGCTTTGAATTGGTGCGCTTCCGCAAAGAAGATGGTGCCCGCTACTTCGGCCCCTTTGCCAATGCCGGCGCCCTTCGCACCTCCCTGCAAGCCATCAAGAAACAGTTTGGCCTCCGCTCTTGCCGTCCGTTGGAACCCATGGAACGTGATTTCAAGCACTGCCTCGACCATGTGATCAAGAACTGCTCCGCACCCTGTATCGCACGCATCTCGCGCGAGGAGTACAAAGTCCGCGTCGACAAAGCCTGCGAGGTTCTTGAAGGAAAATCGAGGGAGATGATCGCCTCGCTGGAAGAAGAAATGGAAAAGGCCGCGGCGAAGCTTGATTTCGAGAAGGCCGCCTCCCTCCGCAACCTGCTGAAGGATCTCCGCGAGACCAGCAAGCCGATGAGGAGATTCACCCGCAAATCTCTTCCCAACAGTATTAACCCCGGGGAGGACGTCACGGATCTCAGCGACGCCCTCGGACTCTCTCGTCCCCCGCGTATTATGGAGTGCTTCGACATCTCGAATATCTCGGACAATCACATCGTCGCCTCGATGGTCCGTTTCCGCGACGGCATTCCGGATCGGGAGAGCTACCGCCGCTACCGCATCACCTCGACCAAGGGTCAGAATGACTTCGCCAGCATGGCTGAGGTGATCCGCCGTCGTTACAAGCGACTGCTCAAAGAGGCGGTGGAGGCATCACCCGAACTGGCGGATTCCCAAGAAATTCCCGCTGAAGCATTGGATCGAATGGCAAGACTCACACAGTCAGCTAAGGGGAAGGAAAGCCCCCTTCCCGATCTCATCATTGTGGACGGAGGTAAGGGCCAGCTCGGCATGGCCTGCCGCGAGCTTCAGACATTGGGACTCCATGACCAACCTATCATAGGACTGGCCAAGGAATTTGAAGAGATCTATCGGCCTGGGGAATCAGTCCCCCTCCGTCTCGACAAGGACTCGGGCGCGCTGAAACTCCTGCAGCGCATCCGCGACGAAGCCCACCGGATCGCCAACGGCTACAACGAACTCCTCCTGCGGAGGCGGATTTCGGAAAGCGCCCTGGATGATGTTCCGGGTGTCAGCGAGGCCAAGAAAAAGGTTCTACTCACCCGCTTCGGCAGCATATCCCGGCTCAAGAAGACAATGCCTGAGACTTTGGGCGAGACCCCAGGCATCAGCAAAGAGATGGCCGAGAAAATCCTTGCCGCGCTGAATCACAAACCCACGAAGAGGGTTTGTGAGACGTTTACTCCTCCAGATGACGGTTCCGCATGGCGTCATACCGGCGCGCTTTGCTCGGTTGGTTCTGTCGCTCCCTCCGTTCGAGAGTCATCTGGCGTTTCTGGCGGCTGAGCCTGAGTTTCTCTATTTCCTCTTCCAACTTGAGAAATCCCTCAAGCCGCGAGATTTCCATTCTTCCGTCTGTCATCGCGACACGGATTGCGCAGCCTGCGTGGGGACCATGTCGGCAGTTGTCGAAGCGGCATTCCCCGGCCAGCTCCACGATGTCCGCAAACTGCTCGCGGAGCGTCGCCTCATCCGTCCACATGTGGACCTCCTTGATGCCGGGATTGTCGATGATGATCCCGCCGCCCCGCAGCACCATCAGTTCGCGAGCCGTGGTGGTGTGGCGTCCCTTTCCAGTGTTTTCATTGACCTCGTCGGTAAACTGGTATTCCCCTCCGAGGAGATGATTGATCACCGAGGATTTCCCCGTACCGCTCGATCCGATGAAGGTAATGGAGATGCCCGGCTTCAGATAAGCCTTCAGCGCCTTGAGACTGCTCTTTTTCTTTAGGCTGGTGACATGCACTTCCGCCTCGGGATTCTGGGTTCGGATCGCTTCCGCAGCCGTCTGGTTCTCCTGATCGGAAAACAAATCAGCCTTATTGACCAGCACGACAGCCTTTGCCCGGCTGCGGCCGATGATCGCGAAATACCGTTCCATCCGGCGAAGATTGAAATCGGGGCCCGCATCGGTAACCACGATGACGATCTGGATATTGGAGGCGATCACCTGTTCCTCCATGCGTTTTCCGGAGGCTTTCCGTGAGAAGCAGGTTTGCCGGGAAAGCCTTGCGCGGATGATATGCTCGTTGTTCTCGTCTCCGACCTCGAGGGCCACCCAATCCCCTACAGCAGGCAACTCCGCATCCGAGGCGGCAGCATGGTAGACCCTACCTCCCATCACCACCTCCAGCTCACGACCATCTCCCAGCAGGGCACCATAAGTGATCTTGTTATCGCGGATCAGACGAGCCGGCTCCCAGCCCTTTCCGTCAAATGCGGAGAATTCCTCTGCGAAGGACTCGTTCCAGCCCAGATCCTCGAGCGTCATGCAGAAGTTTATGATTTTTCTGAGAGTGCGTCACCAATCAGATGGAGGATTTCCTTGCGCCCCTGCTGGTCCTTGGAAGAGCTCAGCACATGGGCGGGCTCCTCCTCGGTGATCTCGCGCATGCTGAGCAGGAAAGTCTCGATGTTTTTCTGGACAGCCCCCTTGGAGAGCGCGTCTGTCTTGGTAAAGGCTAGAATCAGAGGCAGGCCGCATCCCACCATCCAGTTCAGGAATTCCAGATCGAGAGTCTGGGGGCTCAGCCGGGAATCGATCAGCACGAAGGTTCCGCGGAGATTGGGCCTGTGCTGCAGATAGTCCGCGACGAAGGCACTGAATTTACCCCGATCCTTCTTGCCAACCTTCGCGTAGCCGTAGCCGGGCAGATCGACCAGATTCCAGGTGTTGTTGATGGTAAAGAAGTTGATCAGCTGCGTTTTGCCCGGGACTTGTGAGACCTTCGCCAGTCCCTGCGAGCGGGTCAGCATATTGATGAGCGACGATTTCCCGACATTCGAGCGGCCGATCAGCGCAAATTCTGGCAGGGCTGATTCAGGGCATGAGGCCAGATCAGGAGAGCTCGCCTTGAAGGTCGCGCTAAGGATCTTCACGTTTCCCGGCGATGATGAGGTGCCGAAGAAGATCTCTTCACCCTGTTTCCGGCAGAGGCCATGATCTCCACATAGACCTCAGCCCCACCCGCCTGAGCGACGACCTCGACAGCCTGCGGAACCTCGGGCAGTGGGATTAAGGCGGCTGTTACGCTGTCAGATCCCACCTTGCAGGCGAATTCCCAGACATCGAACTCCGGGAGCAATGTCTTCCGCCTCTCCCGCTTCACATACTTGGTGATCTCGAGCTTGATCGCATCGAGAACTCTCGGGTCTTTCTTGCCCGGAACATGGAGGGGGAAAGTTTTTTTCATCTTTTTTTGAGCCTAGCATAGAGACCCACATACGAGTGAGTTAAAAGCTGGAGTCGCTTGCCGGATTATCCCTTCCTTCGGTTAGGCTCTGGTGCGTCGCTCCCCAAACACTCCGCATTCAGTACGTGGCCAGGAGATGGGCCGGATAGAATTTGCGGTGCAAATACTGGGACTTATACCAATCACCATCAGAAATGACACTCTATGGCTGGTTTTTTTGGCGTGTATCAGTGTCGTCATAGCTCTGATTACCTGAAGGAAGCCATCTCTCTTCCTCCGCGCCACCCACTAACACTCCTTCGTCGCTAGAGTACCATTTCCTCCTGTGATTGGTATTATCTCCGAACTCGGAGGATATGGGCTATCCTTTGGGACGGAGCCAAGGAGATGAAATTCCGGGCTCCATTCCATGTAAAGATTTCTCCAGTGAGGAGATCCTCAACCTGATACGGGGAATTGGGAGACAGGCCCAGATCCTTTGTCGGAACATCGATCCAGCCAGCTTGAGCGGTACGGAAGTCGGCGGTGACGATGACAAGGATCTGACTGGCTCCATCGGCGCTCCACTTGCGGTAGCAAAGGATGGAGGGATTCTCGGATCCGAAGAAACCGAGATTGTTGGTCTGCTGAAGCGCTGCGTTCTCGAAGCGGATAGCATTGAGCCGGGTGATGAGAGGCTTGATGTTCCCCGAGGCATTCCAGTCACGCTGCTTGTACTGGTACTTCTCGGAGTCGAGGTACTCCTCGCGGCCAGGCAGGGCTGAATTCTCGCAGAGCTCGAATCCGCTGTAGATCCCGTAAACGCCGCTCAGCGTGGCGGAGAGCACTGCCCGGATCATGAAGGCCGGCCTCCCCCCTTCCTGTAGATAATGGGGGAGGATGTCTGGTGTGTTAGGGAAGAGATTAGGCCGGAAATACTCCCTCATCGGAGTGGCTGTCAGCTCGGTGAAGTACTCGCGTAGTTCAGCGGGAGTATTACGCCAGGTGAAGTAGGTATAGCTCTGGGTGAAGCCGACCTTGGCCAGAGCCTGCATCATCTTGGGACGGGTGAAGGCCTCGCTTAGAAAGATGACATCAGTAAACCTGGCCTGCACTTCGGCGATCGCAAACTCCCAGAAGGCCACCGGCTTAGTGTGAGGGTTATCGACGCGGAAGATCCTCACCCCTCGCTCTGCCCAAAAAAGCAGAACATCGCGCAGTTCCTTCCACAGGGCCTTCCAATCGGGGTTGTGATAATCGAGCGGATAGACATCCTCGTATTTCTTCGGGGGGTTCTCCGCGTACTTGATCGTCCCATCTGGGCGATGAAAGAACCACTCTGGATGATCCTTCACATAGGGGTGATCGGGGGAGCAGTTCAGCGCGAAGTCGAGGGCGACCTCCATGCCGCGGGCCCTGATCTCGCCCAGCAGCCACTCGAAGTCGGCCATAGTACCGAGCTCCGGCTCAACGGCGCAATGGCCTCCGGCAGGACCTCCGATCGCATAAGGGACTCCTGGCTCTCCGGGTTGGCAGGTCAGAGAGTTATTAGCTCCCTTGCGAGCGGTGATGCCGATGGGATGGATCGGAGGGAAATAGATAACATCGAATCCCATTGCCTTGGCATCGTCGACGCGGCCGAGACAATCGCGAAAGGTGGATCCGACTCCCGCCTTCCCCTCGGCGGAGCGGGGAAAAAACTCATACCAGGCAGCGAAGGCGGCACCAGGCCGATCCACGCGCACACTCTGATAAGGCTCATGAATAGTCGAGAGAGAACGGTCGGGCCATGCCCCCATGAGATCGGCAAGCTCTGGGTTCGAGGCCACGGCGAAGAGTGCAGCGGGGTCAGGGGCTTTCTCGAGAAGCTCGGCATGGGCCGTGAGTTTCTTGGCGTCCGCGTGTTTTCCCGCGCGTTTGGCTGCGTGCTGCACGAGGGCAGCACCCTCCAAGGTCTCCGAAGAAAGGGAGGCAGCTCCCCCCTCGACCTTTTTGCTGATCTCCTCGACCCAGGAACCGAAAGCATCACCCCATGACTCGATAGTCCACTCCGTGAATCCGACCGAACCTGCCGGAAAACTGGCGCTCCAGCGATCCTCAGCGACAGGTGACATCGGGGATTCCTTCCATTTTTTGGTGCTGGCAGTGCGCCACTTCACCACGGCAAGCACCACGTCGTGTCCTTCCTTGAAGATATCGGCAAAAACCGTGATTTCTTCTCCTGGTGTGCGCTTGATCGGGTAAAGGCCTCCTTCGATCTGAGGCCAGAGATTCTCAATGACGACGGGTTGGAACATGGGACGGCGGGAAAATTATGAAGAATGAGGGATGAATTATGAAGGGCAATTCACAAGGATAAGTTAATATCCCGTTCATCCCCTTGATCCCTGTGGATCATTAAGATTTGAAACAAGCGCCTCCAAGTCATTGAGGCGATCGTTGGGATGCAAAGAGGCGAGAGCTTCGCGGAGTCGGATCATTGCGGGGGCCACGTGGGCACGAAACGCCAGCTTGCCACGATGAATACTCAGGAACCCATAGGCCCCAAGGGCCTGCATCAGTCGCTGGACAGCGCATTGCCAGAAGATGCGCTCGAAATTCTCCCCAACGCCGGTCCCAGCCTTAGCCTGCAACTCACAATAATACATGAGTAAATCATTGCGCTCTTTACCAGAGATCTCCACGTAGGGATCACAAAGTAGCGAGGCGAGGTCATATTGAGCCAAACCCGGCCTCATCCCTTGGAAGTCAATAAAAACTGCCTCTCCGTTGCGGATGAGTATGTTTTGGGATTGAAAATCACGGTGGACGAGTTGCCTTGGAAGTAAGGCTAGATCCGAGGCAAGCCCCCTCATGGCTTCACTTGAGAGCAGGGCGGAACGCTCTGTTGCCGCCACATCGAAGAGTTCTCCCAGACAATGCTGCGTGAAGTACTCCTGCTCCCAGCAATAGAGCCTTTCATCAAAAGCAAGCTGCAGATGAAGACCCTCCACATCCGTTGCATGGGATGGGATGCGATGGAGCAACGAAATGCCCCGGAGCACTGACTCATAGAGAGGACGACGTATTTCCCAGGGCTCGTTGCGGGTGGCCCAGAGATCCTGCTCACCAAGATCTTCCAGCCAGAGAAGGCCCTCTCCATCAGAGCGGGCAAGCACACGGGGAACCGGCACGCCATGGGAGGAGAGAAATTTCGCCATGGAAGCATAGTGTCTGTTCTCTTCCTTCTCTCCGAGATCCTGCACGAGGATGACGGAGCGCTCTGGGGAACTCACACGGAAGAAGTATCGGCTCGACCCGCCCTTCTCGATGGGTTGAAGAGATATCGGGGAAAATCTGGGCAGCTCGGCGGCCGTCTTTTCCAGCAGAGTTGTTTCGTTCATCAGAGCACCCCTCCCTTGTGTTCTCCGGCAACAAAGTTTCTACCGCTCACGATACAGCCATCGAGACGCGCCTCGGATTCGATCACAGATCCCGGCCAGATCACGGAATCTTTCAAGACCGCTCCACTTCGCACGACGGCTCCCGGACCGACAGCCACCATACCCTCGAGTTTGACTCCAGATTCCACAATTGCCTCGGAATGGATCATGAGCGGCCATTCAGAATCGTGAAGATAGCCAGGGCGACTTAGCGGATTAGCCAACAGACGGTGAGCCTCCAGATAGGCGCTCGGAGTACCAAGATCCATCCAGAATCCATCCCTCACCAGCAGACCTCCGATTTCTTCACCAGATCGCATCGCTTGAATCAAGGCATCGATGATCGAATAAGGCCCCTCATCCGGAATCCAGTCAAAGATCCTCGGCTCAAAAACTGCGATCCCGGAATAGACAGTCAATTCATCCAGGTTCTTACCTAGCGCTCCCCTGAGATCGAGCACGCGGCCGGAGGTCTTGTCAAAGTTCACATTGGCGACACCTCCACCCTCGCTTGGCCTCAGCAAGAGCGTTGCCAAGGCGCCGGAGGATGTGTGAATGCTCAGTAATTCAGCAAGGGGCAGATCAGCCAGGATGTCGCCGTTGTAGAGAAAGAAGGTCGATTCCCCCAATGCAGGACGGGCATTGCGGATGCCTCCTCCCGTGCCGAGCAGGAGCGGTTCATGAAAGAGACTCAGGGGTCGCTCACGATAGTGAGGATCCGTACCGAAGGCGGGTGTGAAGGCCTCCGGAAGATGATGGGTATTGAGTGCAAGCTTCCCTATTCCTGCGGCAATCAGGCTATCCAGGGCGAAGTTCAGGAGCGGCTTGTGAAAGACCGGCACCAGCGGCTTGGGAAGAATCTCCGTCAGCGGCGCCAGCCGCGTTCCGAGTCCCGCGGCAAGAACGAATGCGGCGGGGACGCTACTCATCCGAGATATTTCTCCTCCGTTTGTTTGCTCTTTTCAAGAAGTCTCAAAATGGCATCCGCTGCGCAGGCAGCCCCGAAGCCATTGTCGATATTCGTCACCGTGACTCCATTGGCGCAGCTGTTGACCATGCCAAGCAGGGCGGTGAGACCTCCGAAACTGGCCCCATAACCGACACTCGTCGGCACCGCGATAACGGGAATCTCGACCAGACCAGCGACGGCGCTTGGAAGAGCACCTTCCATTCCCGCCACCACGATCAGGACTCCGCAGGCACGGATCCGATCGATTTCGTTAAGCAGGCGATGGATGCCTGCCACACCGACATCATGAATCCTCTCCACTCGTCGCCCGAAGGCCTGTAGCGTGACCGCCGCCTCCTCCGCTACGGGCAGGTCGGAGGTGCCAGCGCAGAGGATGCCGACCATCACGGATGAGTTATTCACCGGCGGCTTTCCGAGTGTCAGGCACCTGGCCCGCTCATGGTAGATGGCCGCGGTAAGCTGGGTTTGAACAACTTCCGCCTGGTCGACTGAAATCCGGGTGACCAGAACATGCCCCTCACGCCCGTGGATGGTGGAGGCGATCCGTGCTATCTCCACTGGAGTTTTCCCCTCGCCGAAAATCACCTCGGCCCGACCGCAGCGCTCACGCCGAGTAGAATCGACACGGGCAAAACCCAAGTTCACAACTCCCTCCTGGGATGCCTCCTCACCGCTCATGAAATCTCGTCAGCGGAAACAGGTCTCTTCTCATGGGGCGAGAAATAATAGCGCATCGGCACCATTCCGCTCTGTTTAAAGCCATGCTGCTCGTAGAAGGAACGGGCACCGTCCTCCAGCCTGTCGGTCAGGAGCGTGATACGCAGAAAATCCTTAGCCCTGGCATAACCTAGCGTATGCTCCAGCAGACGGCTCCCATAGCCCTGACCACGGTGATCCTTGTGAACCACAAGATCCTCTAGGATAAGCACAAATCCGCCCTCTGCCGTGCTGATGGTGATCAGCAGGTTGATCATCCCGATAATTCGGGCTTGGTTACGCAGCACGAAGATTCTCCCACGGTTCGGTTGCTCCAGAATCAGCCGCAGGCCTCTCATCTGCTTTTCCCTATCCGGAATAAAATCCGCCTCTTGGAAAAAAAGATCGTAGAGCAGGTCGGCCAACTGGGGCAGATCGTCGGTCGTGGCCGGTTCTATGAAAAGTTGCTCGGGCATCCGTAGGAAAGGATGAGGGATGAATTATGAAATATGAAGGATGAAACGAGGCCATGGGATGGCCGAGTTAGAGCCGCCGTAGGCGGACCCGAAGGGCGAGCCTCACGGGAGTGAGTGAGTACAATTATGAAGTCGGAAATAGGAGTCTGGGTAGCACTGTCATTCCCTATGCGGAGAACCGGCGCGCTAACTCCCCCGGCGAGAGCTGGCTGATGGTAGGACGCCCCTTCGGGGTGGCGTAGGGGAGATTACAGGCCAGCAGATCCCTGAGGAGCATGCGTGCGCTCTCCTCACCCCCAGGGAGTTTTGCACCGGCGGCTGCCAGGCGACTGACGGAGGAGGCAAGCGTCTCGCGTGTGCCTTGATCCAAGGCGGATGAGTCACTCTGGGTTCTGAGTTCGTCCACAAGCCTGATCACGACTTCCATGACCGGAAGATCGGCTGCATCCGCCGGCACGGCATCGACCTTGACGCTTCCCTGGCCGAAGGATTCGGCCGAGAGACCAGCTTTCTGAAGAAGCTCGGCATGGGCCTCAATCCACGCGACATCGGCAGGTGAGATGGCAAGTACCTCGGGCAAGAGCAGGCGCTGACTTTCCATCTCTCCAATCGTCAACCTTGCAAGATAGCGCTCATAGAGAATGCGTTCACGGGCCGCCCGGATCTCGATCAGCATCAGGCTCTCCTGATCCTCAAAAAGCAGGTATCGCCCGCCCAGCGATCCAATAAATTGGACCGTTGGAGGAGTTGGAAGTTGGAAGTTAGAAGTTGGGAATGAAAACGCAGTAGGTGACTCAGCCAAGCGACCTGATTCCACCTCCTGAACCTTAAACTCTCTTTGGGAATCGGATGTCGGCACCCATGCTAGCTTCGAGATAGGGGGAAAGAGCGGGTCTGAGCCGACACCAGGCGTGAATTTCCCATCCGGAGCCGCCTTTTCCCATGCCGATCGGGCAGCTTGTAGAGCCACGGCACGGATCGCTGCCGGATCACGAAAACGCACCTCACGCTTGGCCGGGTGCACATTGCAGTCGACGGCAGCCGGATCCATGTCAAAGAAAAGAAACGCCGGAGGGTGGAGCCCCTTAGCCAGCACCCCGTCGCAGGCTTCCCGCAGGGGGAGCGAGAGGATGGGACTGCGGATCATGCGTCCGTTCACAAAAGTCATCTGCAGCGAACGATCACTCCTACCCTCACCCGGCTTGGCGATCCATCCGCGGACCCTCACTCCGTGACTTTCGAGTGGAGGCATAGGAAGCAGTTTACCCAGAAATGCATCGCCATGCAGATCCCGGAGGCGAACGGCCAGATCCTCCGTGGCGGCTAGGCGGAATACCTCGCGCCCGTCGCGCAGGCAGATGAAGGCGATTTCGGGATGAGCAACGGCCAGGATCTCGATCTGCTGGAGGATATTCGCCGCCTCGGTCTGCTCTCCCCGCAGAAATTTGCGGCGCGCCGGCACATTGAAAAAAAGATCACTCACTTCGATTCTGGTTCCGGGAGCCTCTCCGCTTTCCTGAACATCATGCACTTTGCCACCGGTCACTGTGATGAGGGTTCCCGCCTCATCCTCTCTGCGTCGAGTAGAGAGTTGAAACCGCGACACACTGGCAATGCTGGGAAGCGCCTCACCACGGAAGCCCATCGTCGTGATGGCTGTGAGATCTGCACTTTGGCGGATTTTACTGGTCGCATGCCGCTCCAGGCAGAGTAGGGCATCGGAACGATCCATCCCCGATCCATCATCGGTCACGCGCATCATCCGGGTTCCCCCACGCTGAAACTCGACGGTGATCCGCCTTGCACCGGCATCGATGGAGTTCTCCACCAGTTCCTTCACCACCGAGGCGGGGCGTTCCACCACCTCGCCGGCAGCCACCTGGCTGGCGAGAATGTCAGGCAGAACATTGATAGATCCCATGACTCAAATGTTACAGGCTAAACACCTGGGGCTTAAAGGCAGAAACCCGGATCAGAATACCGAAGGAGAACAATTTCCTCTTATGGATCGTTTTGGGGGATATGGGATTACTTGATTTGCAGAGTGATGCTCGTAAGAGAGAAAGTCTCCAGAGTGTGGCAGCAATCGGAGAAGGCATCTCCGATCGTGCACGTGGCGTCATTCGCGCTATCCCCTGAAGTAGAGGTAGCCCCCGATGATCACCATAAGCACCAGGATGGATGCGGCAACTTCACCCCAGCCCCAACTGTCTCGCGTTTCGACCTTCTCCTCCTCGGAGGTGGTGGCGAAGGTGAGTCCTTTGATCCGGGTGTAGTCCGGTTCGGCGGTCGATTGACTCACCACAACCATGACGATGGCGGAGACGATGGTGATCAAGATGCTGAAGTACTGGAAATTGATGTTGTTCACGATCCAGAAAAACGACCCCTCGGGATAGCCGTGCTTGAATCCCTCAAGTCCCATGGTCACCGGCGTGTCGACCGCCATGCGGAAAAGACCGAGGATGAAACCGATAATCATCGCCCAAAGGCAACCCTGAGCGTTCAGACGCTTGAAGAAGACACCGAAGAAGAAAACCACGAAGATCGGCGGAGCCATGTAACCCTGAACCGCCTGAAGATATTCATAAAGGCCATGAGCCCCCTGGATCACGGGAATCCAGAGAAGCGCTATCACGGCCATGACACCCGTGGCGATACGCCCCATGTGAACGAGTTCCTTCTGTGAGGCCTTCGGACGCCATTTTTCATAGAGATCCACCGTGAAGAGCGTGGAGCAGGCATTGAAGACACCGGCAAGCGATCCCATGAGAGCCGAGAGCAGACCGGCCACGACAAGACCACGCAGTCCCGGCGGAAGCAGATCCTTGACCAGCATCGGGAATGCACCCTGCGATCCCTGGGTCTCGAAACTGTGGGTCAGTTCGGGAATCTTGCCGCTCTTCGCCAGAGCGAAGCAGATCAGTCCGGGAATGATGAAGAGGTAGACGGGAAAGAGCTTCAGAAAAGCAGCAAAGATACTCCCCTGACGGGCCACCTTCTGGTTCGGTGCCCCCAGGGCGCGCTGGACGATGTACTGGTCAGTACACCAGTACCAGAGTCCGATCACCGGCGCGCAGATGACCATGCCAAGCCAGGGGAATGCGCCGTTGAAGTACCAAGCCTGTTTCACGATATGGCCGTCGGCTGCTTTTTCCAGCACGGGAGCCCAGGTCGCAATCTGACCAACAGGAATGATGGGCTTCCAGAGATTGAACATCTCCGATCCACAGATCGCCCTGAGCTCATTCCATCCGCCGAGTTTGATGAGTCCGTAGATGGTAAGCGTGGCCGATCCACAGATCAAAACAACGACCTGAACGGCATCGTTGTAAGCCACCGCCCTCATCCCGCCGATCATGGTGTAGAGGCCGGTCAGGACAATCACGAGGATCGAACCAACCCAAAAGCTGTTGAGTTCGATGCTTCCAATAGTCAGGTGCATCTCCGGCAGCAGGGTCGAGAAAACAATACCTCCCGCGAAGATGCCGACGGCAATCTTGGAGAGCACGAAGGTGATCAGTGAGACGATCGAGAGAATGTAACGCGAGCCCACCGAGAAACGGCGCTCGAGGAACTCAGGCATCGTGAAGACCTGGGAGCGCATGTAGAAGGGAACGAATACCCACGCGAGTATCAGGAGACACCAGGCATGGAGTTCATAATGGGCCAGAGCGACACCATCCTTGGCTCCGGAACCGGCCAGACCGACAATATGCTCGGAGCCGATGTTAGAGGCGAAGATGGAGGCGCCGATCACCCACCAACCGAGATTACGTCCCGCAAGGAAGTAATCCTGAGCGGTATCTTCACGCTGATTGATGACCCAGATCGCGACTCCGGCAAGAAGAGCGAAATAGGCGCCTATGGCTATCCAGTCGAGTGTTCCGAGTGTGTTGTTCATGGGGGAGGGATGGGGGAATTAGGTGATGAAAACGGAATCAGGTCTGCCCGTAGTAAGCATCCTTTCCGTGCTTGCGGAGGAAGTGCTTCTCACGCAGCGCCACGGGGAGTTCTCTAACCGAGGGATTCAGGGCGATGGTCTTGAGAGCCATCTCGGCGCAGATCTCGAGAGCGAGGGCGTACTCGACGGCCTTGTGTGCAGTGGTACCCCAAGCGAAGGGGCCGTGCCCAGCAACCAGCACTGCGGGAACTTCCATGGGATCACTTCCTGCAAAGGCCTCGATGATCACCTTGCCGGTCTCCCATTCATAGTCACCGGAGATCTCTTCGGGAGTCATGTGGCGGGTCACCGGCACGTCACCGCGAAAATGGTCGGAATGCGTGGTACCGAGGCATGGGAGCGGAGTAAGCGCCTGGGCGAAGGCAACCGCATTGCGCGAGTGGGTGTGGACAACCGCCCCGATGTCTACAAAGGTATGGTAGAGGCAGCGGTGAGTCGGCGAATCGGAAGAGGGACGGAGTGTTCCTTCCACGACATTCCCCTCCAGATCAACGATCACCATCTGATCTGGGGTGAGATCGGCGTAACCAACCCCGCTCGGCTTGATAGCGAAAACCCCGGCGGCACGGTCGATCACGCTGACATTGCCGAAGGTCAGGTCGACGAGCCCTGTCGCCGGGAGACGACGGTTGGCCTCACAGCACTCCTCTCGTATAGAACGATGGTTCATAAAAGGAGCTTACATGCGGCCGAGGCCGGGGGCGATATGGTAGTAGATCTCGTTGTTGCGGAGTTGCTGGCGGAACTCGCGGGTCCTCGTCTCCGCGTCGATAATGGCAACCTCCACTCCGGCAATCTCGGAAAGGTCCTCGATATGCTCGGCAGTAACCGCATAGCTGTAGCCGGTATGGTGGGCTCCTCCGGCCTGTATCCAGGCGCCGACGGCAGTCTTGAAATCAGGGCGGCAAGTCCAGACGGCGCGCGCCACGGGGAGCTTCGGAAGATCGTGCGGCGGCTTGATCGCGTCGACCTCGTTAACAAGGAAGCGGAAGCGATTGCCAAGATCCATGAGGGCCACATTGACGGCAGCTCCGGGACGAGCGTCGAAAACCAGCCGGGCGGGATCGGCCTTGCCTCCGATGCCAAGGGGATGCACCTCAAGCCGGGGACGACCCTCAGCGATCGAGGGGCAGATCTCCAGCATATGTGATCCAAGGACAAGTTGGCCGGAGGGATTGAGCTCATAGGTATAGTCCTCCATGAAGGATGCACCGCCGGGCAGACCATCCGCGATCACCTTCATGGCGCGCACGACGGCGGCCGTCTTCCAGTCCCCCTCGCCGGCGAAGCCGTAGCCGTCGGCCATGAGGCGCTGGACGGCAAGGCCGGGAAGCTGGGCGAGACCGTGTAAATCCTCGAAGGTATCGCTGAAGCCGGTGAACCCACCCTCCTCAAGGAAGGAGCGAAGCCCGATTTCCTGACGGGCATTATAGCGGAGGATCGCATGGCGGTCGCCTGCCTTGCGGAGTGCGGGGGCCACCTCATAGGTCGCCTCATACTCGGCGCAGAGGGTATCGATTGAGGCGTCATTCACCGCCTCCATGACCGCCCTGAGATCGCCGACGCCGTGCGTGTTAACAGAGAATCCAAAGCGAGCTTCGGCCGCGACCTTGTCACCGTCGGTCACGGCGACCTGGCGCATATTATCACCGAAGCGTACATAGCGGCCATTCTGCCAGTCAGCCCAGGCACGGGTGACACGCATCCAGGCGGCGACGCGGTCCTGGACCTCGAAGTCGCTCCAGTGACCGACCACCACCTTGCGAGGAAGGCGCAGTCGGGCATGGATGAAGCCGTGCTCACGGTCGCCGTGGGCGGCCTGGTTCAGGTTCATAAAATCCATGTCGATCTCGGCCCAAGGCAAATCCTGGTTGAACTGCGTGGCGAGATGGAGGAGCGGCTTGCGCAACTGAAGCAGGCCGTTGATCCACATTTTGGAGGGAGAGAAGGTGTGACACCACGTGATGACACCAGCACAGGTCGAGTTGTTATTGGCCTCGAGAAGAGTCGCGCGGATCTCCTCAGGACGGGTCAGGATAGGCTTAAAGACAAGCTTGAGCGGGAGGCGACCCGAGGCGTTGAGCTGGTCGACGATGCTTTGGGAATTTGCGGTGACCTGGAGAAGAGGCCCCTCACCGTAGAGGTGCTGAGTACCAGTGAGAAACCAGATTTCGGAGTTCGGGATGTTTTTCATGAGTTTGATGAATGGGTGAGTGGGTAAATGATTGAGGATTGGTCGGATCAGGAGATGCTTTTCTTGCTGAGAGAGAGCAGGTCCTTCATGACGCGGGAGAGATCGCTCTTCCTGTTCAAACCTCCAAAGGCATCGTGAATCTCGCGGTAGAGCACGTAGAGTTTATTATAGGTAAGCTGGGCGGAAGGGTTTGGTTTATAGGATTTGGGCTGAAGCTTCACCATCGCCTTCTGGGCGGTCTGGAAGTTTGGGTGGGCTCCCGCAAGCACGGCGGCCGAGATGGCCGATCCGAGCGCGCAGGCCTGACTGGAGCCCGCAATCTGGATCGTGCATCCTGTGATGTCGGCATAGATCTGCATCAGCATCGGATTCTTCTCCGCAATTCCTCCGGCGCAGACAACCCGCTTCACGGGAATACCATACTCACGGATCCGTTCGATGATCGTGCGGGCCCCGAAAGCCGTGGACTCGATCAGCGCGCGGTAGATCTCGGCGCTGGTTGTGTGAAGGGTCTGGCCGATGACGCCGCCGGTCAGGAGAGGATCGACGAGGATCGTGCGGTTACCATTGTGCCAGTCAAGGGCCAGCAGGCCGCTCTGGCCGGGCTTCAGCTTGGCCGCTTCTTTGGTGAGCGTGCCGTGCAGGGCGGCGTCACCGCCGCAGATCCCCTCGACCCACCACTTGAAGATGTCTCCGACTGCTGACTGGCCCGCCTCGATGCCGAAAAACCCTGGAAGGATCGCTCCCGGAACGATTCCGCAGATGCCGGGGATGTCGGCCACTTTCTTACTCATCGGGACCACTGCGCAGTCGCAGGTGGAGGTGCCGATCACCTTGACGAGCGTTCCTTCCGAGACACCGCATGCGATGGCTCCATAGTGTACGTCGAACTCACCGATGGCGATCGATATGCCGGCGGGAAGGTCGAGTTTCTTTGCCCAGGCCGGACAGAGAGCCCCGGCCGATTCGGTGGCGTCGTGGGCTTTGTTGTATAGACGCTCGCGGAGCGCTGGCAATTTGGGATGGAGCATCCCGAGGAACTTCTTGTCGGGGAGTCCGTTCCAGTCGTCGCTGTAGAGGGCCTTGTGTCCTGCGGCGCAAATACCTCGCTTCACCTTGAGCGGATCAACTACTCCCGCGAGCACCGAGGGGATCCAATCCGCGAGTTCAACCCAGGAATAGGCAGCGTCAAAAACCTTCGGGGCAACCTTCAGGCAGTGCCAGATCTTGCTCCACCACCACTCGGAGGAGTAGGTATTGCCGCACTTGGCGATGTACTGGGGGCGGTGTTTGGCCGCAAGTTCCGTGATCCGGGATGCCTCCTCCCATGAGGTGTGGTCTTTCCAGAGCCAGCACTGGGCGGCGAGGTTTTTCTTCCACTTCGGATCCTGAGCGAGAGCCGCGTTCTTGCGATCAACGGGGATCGGGCTGGAACCAGTGGTGTCGACGCCCAAGCCGATCACCTGGTCGGGAGAGAATCCGGCCTGCTTTGTGGCCGCCACAAGAGCCCCCTTTACTGATTTCTCAAGCCCCAGCAGATAATCTCCCGGATGCTGACGGGCCAGATGGATATCCTTCGGGTCCAACAGGATACCTTGGTTGCCGCTCGGGTAATTGAAAACAGCGCTGCCGAACTCCTTTCCGTCTCGGCATCGTACTACCAAGGCGCGGACAGAATTGGTTCCGTAATCAATGCCGATTGTGAAGGTCTCTTGTTTCATAGAAAGCGGTAGATGATCGTATTTTTGTAGGTCTGGCCGGGTCTCAGCACGGTGGAGGGGAAGTTCTTGTGATTCGGCGAATCAGGGAAGTGCTGCGGCTCGAGGCAGAAACCATTGCGGAATCCATAGATCTTGCCCCCTTTCCCGGTAAGGGTGCCATCAAGAAAGTTACCGGTATAGAATTGCATACCGGGTGCCGTGGAGAGCACTTCCATAACGCGTCCACTTTTCGGTTCCTTCACCTTGGCGATCATGCCGAGTTTTCCCAGAGGTTTGTCGACAATCCAGTTGTGGTCGTACCCTTTGCTGATCTGGAGTTGCTCGTCTTTTTGATTAATGCGTTCGCCGATGGCCGTCGGGTTGCGGAAGTCAAGGGGGGTCCCCTTCACCGGAGAGATCTTACCGGTCGGGATCTGGTGCTTATCCACAGGCGTGAACTTATCCGCATGGATGGTCACCACATGGCCGAGGATGTCGCCGCTTCCATGACCCGCGAGGTTGAAGTAGCTGTGATGAGTGAGGTTCACGATTGTCGGCTTGTCGGTCTTGGCGCGGTAGACCAGCTTGAGTTCGTTCTTGTTGGTGAAGGTATAGGTGGCCGTGACCGAGAGCTTACCCGGATACCCTTCTTCTCCATCCTGGCTTACATAGGTGAGCTTCAGCGCAGGACCCTGCTTGGTCTCCACGGGAGTGGCGCTCCAGACCACCTTGTCGAATCCCTTCCCTCCATGAAGAGAATTGGGCCCATTATTCACAGGCAGGCAATAAATCTTCCCCTCAAGCTTGAAGGTTCCCTTGGCGATGCGGTTGCCGTAGCGGCCTACAATGCAACCGAAGTAGGGGCTCTTCTGCTCGTAATCGCCGATCTTGCTGAAGCCAAAGACGACATCGTCGAATCTGCCATTGCGGTCAGGAACACGGAGCGAGGTGACCGTGCCGCCGTAGTTGATGATCGAGACACAGGCTCCATGGGCATTGGCAAGCGTGTACTGAGTGACTTTCTGGCCGTCGGTCGTTGCCCCGAAAGGCTTGGAAGTAATGGAGGAGTATTCCACAGGGGTCAGGGTCATGGAGTTGGTATGGTCATTAGAGCGGTTTTGCTTATCCTCTAGACAGTCTTTGCGGCGGCATGAACGTTGGGCTGTATCACATCGCTTGGGCAGTAGTGCAGAGACTACAGCCGCTTCGCTTGCTCCTTGCCCACCATCCCAAGGCATCCGCAAATTCTTTGTCTATATCTCAATCAAAAACGCTCTAAGGAAAACTGGTGCCAAAATTTCCTAGTTATCGCTTTCATCCTCTTCATCCCTGTGAATTTTCTCTGCGTCTCCGCTCCTCTTCGGGAGATCTGAAACGCTGCGGTATTAGTGATGATGGTCGCCGTCACCGTGCACATGACCGTGCTTGATTTCCTCGGCGGTAGCGGCTCGAACTTCACAGATCTTGATGTCGAAGTTGAGATTCATGCCGGCTAGCGGATGATTGCCATCCAGGGTCACTTTGTTCCCCTCGATCTTGGAGACGACCACGACCTGTTCGTCTTTCTCGCTATCATGGGAGGATTCCAACTGCATGCCCTCCTCGAGTTCATCGCCGCCCTCGATCTGATCGGCATCGACCACGGCGATCTTCGCCGGATCGATAAGGCCGTATCCATCCTCGGGAGCGACGCTGATCTTGAAAGTATCCCCGGTGCGTTTGCCCTCCATGGTCTTCTCAAGGCCCTTGACGATCTGTCCCTCGCCTTGCAGGTAGGCTAGAGGGCCCGCTTCCTTTGAGGAGTCAATGAGTTCCTTGTCATCGTCAGTGAGCGTGTAGTCGAAGAGGACGACGGAACCTTTAGTGATGGTCATGGCGATTGGGTGTTTGTTGGTGAGGTTGCTTCGGCACAGTAGGCGATCACTCTTCGATGGCGAGCAGGAAAAGAAATTTCCTCGTTTCCGGTTTGCGAAACTTCTGTCAGTTGTCACTCATGGACGTCGAACGACTCAAATACATCATCTGGGCTGCCGACACGGCCCGCGCGGCAAAGTTCTACACCACCGTCTTCGGCGGGAAGGTCATCCGGGAGAATCCAGCGGTGACCGATATCGAAGTCTGCAACGGCATCATCGGCATCCATGGGGGCGGTGAGGGCAAGCGCACCTGGACCGGCATGAGCTTTCAGGTGCCTGATGTGATCGCCGGTGCTGCTGAGATCGTCGCGGCAGGCGGTCAGTTATTACGTGAGCCTCAACCCGAAAATGGAGAGCCTCCTCACCTTGCCATGTGCACAGACACAGAGGGGAATGAGATTATGCTCTCCCGCAAGAGAGGCTAATTCATCTCGATGCGTTGGAAGGGTTCAGACGAAATCGTTGTCCCTCCTATGAATGGAAAATCCAGATCAATGATGATGTAAAAGGTCATGCAGATCACCCCAGTTAGCAGGATGGTCAGAATGGCTTGAAGCCAGAAGTTTTGTGCCTCAAAGAGATAAGAAAGGCCGACGGTGGCAACGGCACCAACTAGAAGAACCAACCAAAGAACCGGAGGGAGGCTGGATGATGAGTCATCAATGCGCGATGCCCTCAAGCTATTAATGTTAGTAATATAGTGGAAAGACGTACGTAAAAACTCTTTTTCCTGATCATTGCCGGGATTGAAACGCAGGTAGACCTCGCCAATCTTCTTCTCTAATTGGGAGGTTTTAGGACTGGCCTCGCCCTTTTCCAAGCTCTTCCACTCATCATTCACCACGGAGTCGCGATAATTCCGCAGGAGTTGCTGCAGTTCACCCTGTGTCGGTTGGGGGAATGCCTTCGTGACGAAATAGAGATCGCGAAGATAGCGGGCTTCCTGGACGACATTGGTGGAGGTTGTAGAAAATGCCTGCCAAGTCGCGGTGAAGACGAAGGCTAGAAAAATTCCATAAACAGTTCCAAGTGTGCTGAAAAATGGCCCTGTGACGTCATGACTCTGCTTGAGAAAACGCAAGGGGATCGCCTTTCTGAAGAGATAAAGTCCAACGAGAGAGAGGAGCATTGGCGGAAGCACACACAAAGACAATAACTCCAGCGGCGAAAGAGAGACGCAGAGGGACTGCTCCTGGGAGATGGTGGCTATCAGGGGATTTGTCACAGAGGAATTGTTTGTGTGCTCAGAGCAAAAGACAAGGTTGTAGACGGGGACTTGAGATTTTGGCTGATAGCTGTGTTAGCCAGCGGGCGCAGTAGTTTTATCTGCCACGACTAGGCATCTTCGGATCTGCTGATCCTAAACTTCTTGCCCCTCGCCTCGAATGATTGCCGCGTTTCTACGCCCCTTTTCTACAGCTTCGCTCGCGTACCTAGCACGGCATCAAAACTTCCTAGCCTTAATAGGCGAGTCTTTCAGCAGCTATTGGCTTTTACGAAGATTAAATACCAAAAACCACGGCATGTTTTAATTCACGCTAAAACTCGTAGTGGCAGGCGCGGCTGCATTGTAGTTCACATTACCTGCTTGGTTTGCAGATAGGATGACAACTCCTCTTCCTGTGATCGTGAGTAGTC
>CAIOJL010000168.1 GCA_903858595.1 uncultured Spartobacteria bacterium
CACCCATCTCAACTGCTCGCCCAGCACTTCAACCCCAGAAATTCTAAAACCACTTCTAACCAAAATCACCCTTCCTACCCCTTCAATACTTAATCAGCACTCAGTCTTTATGCCCCTGTGGGATGGCTGTGGATCATTTTCCTCAAATCAGCCCCTCGGTCTCGGGCAGACCTGCCCGGATATTGAAGCACTGCACGGCTTGTCCCGCAGCTCCCTTCACGAGATTATCGATCACAGAGAGGATCACTACCCGACCGCTCCTCGGTTCCTCGTAGAGAGCGATATCGCAGAAGTTCGTTCCGATCACGTGCTTGGTCTCGGGCGGTTGCTCCCGGATCCGCACGAAAGGTTCGCCGGCATAGGCAGCAAGAAGAGCAGCTTTCAGGTCGGCGGCACTTTTCCCGACAGCGGGTGTCGCCACGATCGTCGAATGGATCCCCCGATTCATCGGAGCAAGATGAGGGATGAAGGTAATCGCCACGTTCTCGCCCGCCGCATGCGAAAGTTGTTGCTCGATCTCCGAGAGATGACGGTGCCGGGGCAGACCGTAGGCCCGCATGTTCTCATTACACTCAGCGTAGAGGTAGTCGACAGCTGCTTTCTTTCCCGCACCACTCACGCCACTTGCACTCGAAGCCACGATTCCCCTTGGATCGAGTAGCCCCGCTTTGAGAAGAGGAATGAGTGGGAGCTGGATACTGGTCGGATAGCACCCGGCGCAGGCGATGAGGGGAGAGGATTTGATTGCCTCCCGTGAGAGTTCGGGAATCGCGTAGATGGCCTGCTTCAAGAGATCCGATGCGGGGTGTTCACCTCCATAGTAGTCGGCATACACTTCCGGATCCCGCAGTCTGAAATCCGCGCTCAGATCGATCACCACCTTGCCAGCCCTCAGTGCCGTCGTCGCATACTCAGCCGCAACTCCATGGGGCAGGGCCAGAAAGACCACGCCGGCATCACATTCGGCGACATTGGCAGGATCGGCCTCGGTGAAGAGTAGTTCTGCAATCTTCAGCCCTGTGAATCTGGGCATCA
The DNA here is from genome assembly GCA_903858595.1 of uncultured Spartobacteria bacterium. Lineage (GTDB taxonomy): Bacteria > Verrucomicrobiota > Verrucomicrobiia > Chthoniobacterales > UBA6821 > UBA6821. The sequence continues at coordinate 1,036 of CAIOJL010000168.1, forward strand.
CCTCTCCGAGGGATTTGCCTGCATACTGCCGCGAAAAGACCGCCCTGACTTCGGCAGAGGGATGCCGGTCCAGCAGGGCACAGAGCTCCTCGCCGGAATAGCCGCTGGCACCCACGATCGCGACCTTCAGCAGCGCTGGGTCAGTCTTATCGTAAATGGAGCTCATGATCGAAATACACTAGTAAAACTACTGGCCAGCGCAACGGCCGAAACGCGGCATCAGAAATTGATCTGGCAGAGGGCAAACACGCAGAGAAGAGTTTTTAATATGGAACTCATGAACTCATGAATCTGACAATAAATAAAAAAACTATTGGTAATACTTGTTTTTCTTACTTATTGGTAATACTTTTCTGCGATGAGTACGCTCGTTACCACCAAGGGTCAGGTCACGATCCCAAAGAAGTTGAGGGATCGCTATGGCATCCGGGCTGGTGCCCTGATCGACTTTGTGGTAGGACCCGATGGTATTCAGCTTCGCAAGGTCGTGAAAAGAGAGGGGAAAGGAGTCCTGGGATGTCTGAAAAATAAACTTTCCGGACACAGCATCTCCGCACTCCTCGATGACCTTCGGGGTGAGGTCGTGGTACCCAAGAAACCAAAGTCATGACCATCATTGCCGTGGATACCTCCGTACTGCTCTCGATCTTCAAGGGAGAAGATGCAGGCTCCGAGTGGCTCGAATTTCTTCAGGCTCTTGCGGAAGCCAAGAGCCTCATCGTCTCATCGGTCGTGGTTGCGGAGGTGAGATCTTTTTTCCCTAACGATGCCCAATGCATGAAAGCCCTGCGCGCGCTGGAACTCCGTCACAGCCTTTTGGAGGAAGAGACGGCGCTTCTTGCCGGAAAGATTTTCCGCTCCTACCGCAATCAGGGTGGACTCCGCACCACCATCCTGCCCGACTTCCTGATTGCGGCTCATGCCACTACCCAGGCCGACGCCCTCGCCACAGAGGATCGAGATTACCTACGCGCCTACTTCCCCTCGATCAGACTGCTTAAACCATAGGAAATGTGGCCGCAGGCAGGCCTCCCGCAGAGGCGCGGAAGCGTAGAGAGGGATAAATTGGTATCATCGATAAACCATGAGAAACATCATGATGAAATCAATCCGAGGGCTTTTTGCAGACCTAAGTAACCGCTGATTTAATCGCATAGAGGCCGTTGCGTGAAGAACTGGCTGCGGGGCAAGGCGGCTTCGCGGGAGCATCCCCGCCGCGGGCTGTAACCGCGAAGCCAACACAGCCCCCGGCCGGTTATCTCCGCAACCCTATGGGCTGAAGTCCGTTGTCGATTTTTGTGGCGTTGCTCGTTTGGGCGAGACCGCTGCGGGTATCGCCCAGCGCTGGCGCCTTCAAAAATCAGCAACTGTCTTTCAGCGGCCATCATGGGATTTTAATCAGCGGTTCCCTAAGCTCTGCACTGCGTCTATTAATCTTTTCTATCCTTCATCTCAGCGCCTCTGCTCAGCGAGAGAGCATTCCTTCAGGTCGCAGCAAAAGGCATGTCGGAACATGGCTTAGTCATTCGAGGGTTGCCCGAGAAGTCCGATGGGCAGCAGACACGAGGATGCCTGGTCGGAGACGACCGGCAGACAAAAGGATCTTGCACGTTACCGCAAGAAACCAGATGCTTTCTGGCTCGAGAACGGGCTGTAGCACAGCTTGGTAGTGCGCTTGAATGGGGTTCAAGAGGTCGTGGGTTCGAATCCCGCCAGCCCGAGTCTCGGTTTTTTTAAGAGGACTTCTTCGCTCTGAAAATGTTCCAGGGGGATGGTGGGGTAGATAGGGTGCGTAGGTCGCTACAGGATCGCTAAAGGCAGCGACCTCTACAGGCTTATAGAATGGGGTTCTGCGGCTTATCGATGTTGTGTGGTAATGATGAATCGCGTCAGTTCGGATTGGGATCATCGTCTGTGAAGAACTGACGAATCACCCAGCAATATACAGAAAGGAGATAAAAAATGCAAAGTCATCTGTCCTTTTGTATTGCTTCGTATAGAGAGACGATACGATGACCACAGGGGTCTACCCCACACACATGAAACTTCCGTTGATCGCCATCATCGCTACGTCCCTACTCTGCAACCTCGGTGCAAAGGATTCTGATGATTCCACTCAGATTGCAACAGTGACTCAGAGAGGAAAGATATGAAAGACCAGTGAGACCCCGGGAAATCCCTCAGCGAAGGGTTTCCAAGATCTCCGCGATCGAAAAGGTCGCACCGCAGATCACTTCGTCGCTGGCTCCATAGTAGACGGTCATTTTGTCGCCATCGACCAGATGGCCGTTGGTAAAGACAACATTGCCGAAAAAGCCGGTCTTCTCATATTCAGCAGTCGGTTCCATGATCGGTGTCTTGGAGCGGGCTATGACTTTCCAAGGCTCGTATAAATCGAGCAGCAGGGCACCGAGGCAGTAGCGGTGATTTTTATCCGCTCCATGGTAGATTTCGAGCCATCCTTCCGAAGTCCGGATCGGGGATGCCCCTGCACCGACTCTCTCGCTATCCCACAGGCCGGAACGGGAGTGGGCGATGCATCGATGATTTCCCCAGTGAACAAGATCCTCAGACTCGGCGATCCAAATATAATTTCCCCCGATAGAAGGACTGCTGGGTCTGTGCAGGGCGTAATACTTTCCCCCGATCTTTTCGTTGAAAAGAGCGCAGTCCTTATTGTGAGCCGGCAGGATCATCCCGTGATGGGAGAAATTCCACCAGTCACGTGTGCTACGCATTCCGACTCCAACCCCGTTCGGTGAAACCTGAGTGTAGGTCAGGTAATAAGTCCCCTCGATCTCTGTCACGCGGCAATCCTCGATCCCGAAGGTCTCTAACTCTCCCTGGCCCATCATGGGGGGGAGTCCTTCTTCGTGGAAATGTACGCCGTCATCACTCACGACAAGACGGAGGTGGGAGAGGGTGGTTAGATACATCACCCCGTCGTATTTTAGTTCCCTGGGATCGCTTATATCGAGAAGGGGATCCTTCTTATCGAATTCGAGAACTTTGAGGTTTCCTTGCTCGTCGATGATCGGGAAGGAAACGCTAGTCTCTGTCTGCACGGGACGCTCAGCGACGCGAAGCAATAGATGGGGACGGCCATTAAAAAGGAAGACACCCGGATTGAGCAGACACTCGATCTTCATTCCCGGAGTGCTTGGGGGCACCGAGGAGGGTCTCAAGATCGGATTCTGTGTGAAGCGCCGAGCGATATCGGAGGATTTCTGTTCGGATGGTGAGTTCATGAAAGGTAGAAAAAGCCATGGGGGATGAGGTCGCCGATTAAATGAATCACCCGCCATGGTGTCAATCACGAGCTGTCGATCACGTTTTCTAAGAGGCTGTCTGAAAACTGGGGAATGACGCGCGTGAGTAAGGGGGGTGGATGGTCAGGCACCTGCGAGGGAGAATCCCGGCCAACGCGACATTGCCTAGTTTTCAGACAGTCTCTTAGAGTCGCACAGATCCACTCTTGCGGAGATCATCACGTCGGAGCCTATCTTGGTGTGGGTGACATCGGTCAGATGGGCAGGGGAGATGAAGGCGCTGACAGCCGGAATATTCCCTCCCTGGATCACCGGGGCGATGAAGAATCGGACTTCGTCAACGAGTTTTCTACGGAAGGCCTCACCGAGGGTATGACCGCCCCCTTCGATAAGGAGGCTGGAGATACCACGCTTGCCAAGTTCCTGCAGGACCTTCCGGAGTGTCATGCCGTTAAAGACAAGGGTTCGGTCGCGGTGGGCGTCGGTCAGGAGCTTTGACTTCACCGGGATCTTTTCACTGCGTGACCAGAGAACACGCCAAGGTTGGGGATGATCCTTGGCAATCCTGATGTCGCGAATGGTGAGGGAGGGATTATCGGTGCGGACGGTACCTCCACCCACAAGGATGGCCTCGACCGAGGCGCGTAGGCGCATGGCTTCCTTGCGGCTCTTTGCCGAGCTGATCCATCGTCGGTGAGGAGGGGAATCGATATGCCCATCGAGCGAGAGGCCCGCCTTGGCAATCACCCAAGGCATTCCCGTAGTCGTGCGATGATTCCAGTGAGCATTGAGAGCAGCGCATTCCTCTTCAAGAATGCCCTCGGTGACGGCAACGCCCCGTTTTTTCAGAAGCCTTTGCGCTCTCCCGCGGTGCCTCTTGTCAGGATCAGTGGCCCCGTAGACAACCCGAGTGATCCCAGCTGCAAGGAGGGCCTGGGTACATGGGGGAGTCTTCCCATAAGAGGAACACGGTTCCAAAGTGACATAGAGGGTGCAGCCCGCAAGCGGACAAGGCTGAGGGCTGAAGGCTGAAGGCTGAAGGCGAAAACCAAGAATCACTTTGAGAAGGGCCTCGATCTCCGCATGGGGAAGGCCTGCGGCATGGTGGTATCCCTTGGAGATGACCTTTTTATTTTTAACGATCACTGCTCCGACAACAGGATTCGGAGCCGTTCGTCCCAGGGCCTTCACTGCCTCCTGGATCGCCAGACGCATGAAGTGTTCGTCAGATTTGAGGTCGGGGCGCGATTTCATCCTGTATTTCGTTCTTTAGATCGTGGGGCGCTTTGAACGATCCTAAGGCATGAACACCAAAGAAAACAGCGCTGAGAAATCCTCAGCCCCAAAAATCAAAACGGGGCAGGAGATCGATGTGGAAATCAACGACATCGGCTTCGGCGGCAGGGGTGTCGGCAGGGTCGATGGGATCGCCTGTTTTGTCCCGGGTGTGATTGAGAAGGAAAAGGTCCGTGTCAAAATCGCCAAGGTGAAGTCACGCATGATGGAGGCCTGGCTTCTTGAAGTGCAGGAGCCCTCTCCGCACCGGATCGAGCCCCCGTGTCCTGTTTTCCTCAAATGCGGTGGCTGCGCATACCAGCATATCGACTATACTCATCAGCTGCGGATCAAGGAGACCCAGCTTCGGGAGGCCCTGCGCAGGCTTGGAGGCCTGAGTGAACCGCCTGTGCAGCCGATGATCGCTTCACCCGAGCCCTACGGCTACCGCAACCGGATCGCCGTCCATGTGCGTGACGGGAATGTGGGATTCTATGCGGAGGGCTCGAACCGCGTGATTCCTGTGAAGAAATGCCTGATCGCTTCGCCCGAGGTCGATCAGGGATTCCAAGATTTGCTCAAAGCGTGTCCACGTGACGGCGACTACCTGATCGGTGAGAAGAAGCGCTATGGTGGCTTCCGCCAGGTGAACAATGCCGCGGCTGAGATTCTGAAAAATACCGTCCGGGAAGCCGTGAGGCCTTCGGGTGAAGCTACTCCGATCGCCGGATTGCTCGTGGATGCCTATTGCGGGGCCGGGTTCTTTGCCCATGAGTTGCAGGAGCTCTTTACGAAGGTGATCGGCATCGAGCGCTCGATCGCCTCCGTAGCGATGGCAAGTCGTCAGGCGGCCGAGAACGAGGAGTATCTGGCCGGTGACGTAGAGTTGAAGTTGGGTAAGGCACTGGCAGCCGGTAAGTCGGAGGAAACCGTTCTCCTGCTGGACCCCCCATCCGAGGGGCTTGCCGCACTGGCCATGGAAGCCATTTTGCAGAGTCCTCCCGCGCGCATTGTCTATGTCTCGTGCAATCCCGCCACGCTGGCCCGCGAAGCCAAGCGCTTGGCGGGCAATTACCGGCTGGTTCAGGTGACGCCGCTCGATATGTTCCCGCAGACGGCCGAGATCGAATCGGTCTCGGTCTTTGAATTACTTCCCTAAAGTTTTAAGGAGTCGGGATTCAGGAGTTCAGCGGTTAAGAACTGCTCCCGGCTTGTAGGATTTGCCGATCGAGAGGAAGAGCGGGCTTCTGGTGCCGGGTACCAGCACGGGATGTTGTGTTGAAAACTCGGAGAAGAGATCTTGAGAGCAGTTATAAAGACGCGGCCATGCTGCCAGGAGCGCTGTCTTTCCAGCCCAAGCCGTGTCGTTGATCCATGGGAGGCGGCTGCGGCCGTGATCCGGAAGCCAGAGTTGCGGCTCCAGTGTCGGGGCATAGAAGGACATCACGCCGGTCAATTGATAGGTCGAGAGACAGATGAAATCAGCCCCCGAGGAGCGGAAGTTTTCCTCGATCGTACGGGCGACGGCCTCTGGCCCTAGGAACTCTTCGATCCGTGTCTGGAAATCGGACAATCCCTGCTTTGCCGGAGCCTCTAGCTTAGACAAGCCGGGGATCTTCTCCATGAAGGAAAGATCGGGAGCGAAATTCCTGACGGAGAATGGTGAATCCTTGGGAAGAAGTAGGTTGGAGACACCGATCACGGCGCCGATGTCGGCGATCAGCAGGATGATGATGGCCGCCTTCCTCCATCCTGCTCCATAGTTCTCCCAATCCCCAGCAACCATCACCAGAGCTGTGATGAAAGCGGCCATGGGCCAGTTCGCCTCAATGTGGGCCTTGGCCGCGGAGTATCCGAAGAAGAGTACCACAGTCCAGAAAAAGACCCCTAGAAAGCGGAATCGCAGATCTCGCATACGCGTCGCGGCTGTCAGGAAACAGAGAAGCCCCAGTATCGGCGAGACCAAGACAACAAGGAAGGCGCTGTAGTCGCCGAGGTTCTGGAAATTGATTAACGTGGAATACTCGTTTCTGAATCCATGATGGAGCTGATGGGTGAACGAGACCAAGTCGTGACGGCTATTCCACCAGAGCACGGGCAGAAAGATCAGGAGCGAGAGTAGTCCTGCGATCGTGATGCCAGCGAGGAACTGACGCCGCCTTCCAGGACTGAGAATCCAGAGTATCAGGAGAGCGCCGTAATAGAGCACCATGGTGTACTTGGAGAGCATTCCGATGCCTGCCGCTAAACCGGCGGCAGTCCACCATCCCATGCTGCCTCCCTCCCGATATCCCCGCCAGGCAAAGAGAACCGCTAAGGCCCATGCTGGAACAAGGAAGGTGTCAGGTGTCATCAGTAGGGCATTCCCCGCGAAGATCGGAGCCAGAAGCAGCAGAATGCCCGCCCGGTTTCCCGCCGCCTGACCGAAGAGATCCTTACCTAGTTCCCGTCCGACAAGGGAAAGGAGAATGCCGGAAAGAATAGCCCAGAAACGGACGGCAAAAGTCGTGTGACCTAGAAGCATCCGGGCTGACGCTATCAACCATGCAGTGAGGGGAGGATGGTCGAAGTAGCAGGCTTGGGGATGCAGTGACCATTCCCAGTAGTAGCATTCGTCGAAAATCAGGCCCAACTTCCAGGCGGCAATCACCTTCCAGAGAGTTACGAGAGCCAGGATTCCCCAGAACCATCTGGTGGAGTTGATCCAAGACATGGGCTGGGTGGGTAGGGGCAACGAGAAAGATTGGCGTGAGGATTCAAACATAAAAACCTCTTAAATTTGTGGCGGAGGATGGAGTTGGCGATCTGTTAGGTCAAAGAGAATGTTGAGAAAGTCTATGAGACGGAAGACTGTTAGGCTTTTAGGTCAGATGAGGATCAAGAGGGCCATAAGAAATGAAAAAAGTGATCGAAAATCGGAGCAAAGGATCCAGGAAGAAGGTCTCTGCTTGGCATTCTTGATTTCTGATTTCTCTCCTCTGATCTCTGACTTTGTTCGGTTCTGGCTAATAGTCTAAAAGTCTAAAAGACTTCAGACTAAAATCCTTTTCGCAGTTCTTTCAGTTGACCCGAAGGAGAAGATACTTCATAGTCACAAACCCCCGACACGCTGTCTTGGAATCCTTCCTGACCCGTGAGTCGGGAATTCCTATTGCCATGAACTCTGAATTTATTGCCATGCTCGACTACCTCGAGCGTGAAAAAGGTATCAAGCGCGAGATCCTTATCGAGGCGATCTCCTCGGCTCTTGTAGCCGCGTCGAAGAAGAGCTTTTCCTGTTCCCGCGACGTGCGTGTCGATATTAACCCCAAGAGTGGAGCGATCCGCGCCTTTGCGAAGCCTCTCGTTGTCGAGACCGTCACGAACCCGCAGGAAGAGATCACTCTAGCCAAGGCGCAGTTGGTCAATAAGGAGGCTCAGATCGGCGAATCAATCGAGATCGAGGTGACTCCCCGTGACTTCGGTCGTATTGCCGCCCAGACGGCCCGGCAGGCGATTGCCCAACGCATCCGCCAGATCGAGAAGGAGATGATCTACGAGGAGTTTAAGGACCGGGCTGGCGAGATTGTCAGCGGCACCGTACGTCGTTTCGACCGCAGTGATGTCGTTCTGGATCTAGGCAAGTTCGAAGGTGTTATGCCCTCGCGCGAGCGTGTCAGCACCGAGGAGTATAACATTGGCGACCGCATCCGCGCCTATGTCGTGGCTGTAGAGAATGGTGTCCGCGGTCCTGAGATCATTCTTTCCCGCAGCCATCCCAACTTCATCCGTCGTCTCTTCGAGATCGAGGTCAGCGAGATTGCCGATCATACGGTCGAACTCCGGGCCATTGCCCGCGAAGCTGGTTTTCGCACCAAGATTGCGGTTCACAGCTCCAATGAAAAGGTCGACCCGGTCGGTGCCTGCGTCGGTATGCGCGGTGCGCGTGTGAAGAACATTGTCCGTGAACTCAACAATGAGAAGGTGGACATCATCCGCTGGTATGAGGATCCGAAGGAATTTGCCCGCGAGGCCCTCAAGCCTGCCCGAATTCGTAGCATCGAGGTCGATGAGGCCGCCCACACACTTCGTATAGCCATCGAGAAGGAGGATCTTGCCCTGGCCATTGGCAAGCGCGGCCAGAATGCCCGTCTCACTTCCCGGCTGACCGGCTGGGAAATCGACATCCAGGAGGACCGTTCAGCTGCCCAGGCTTTTGAACAGCAGATGGGTGGAGCCGCACACCAGTTGGCCACAATGCTCGGAATCACCGAGGATGAGGCCAAGTCTCTAGCCGCCGGTGGTATGAATTCTGTCGAGGTGGTCGTCACAGCAGAAGCCTCCGATATCGACGGTATTCTTGAATGCGGTGCCGAGAAGGCGGAAGCCATCCTTGCTGCCGCCAAGAACCAAGTCTCCGCCAAAGGGCAGGCAGCGGCTTAAATGCTGCAAACACTGCCCTTCCCCTCGATTCCCTCGAGGGGAGCAGTGTCAGAAATTTTATAATGGTCTCCAAAGTCAACACTTCCAAATCAACCGCTTCCAAGGGAGCTTCAGCTAAAACCTCCAAATCGGCAGGCTCGAAGTCCCCTTCACGCGCCTCACGAGCAGGCACGGTCTCGGGGGCGCGCGGAGCTTCTTCCTCATCTCGAGGGAAGCCTGTTACAGCAGCGCTTGTCGCCGAGAAGATCGAATCGGTCAAGGTTATCATCAAGACTGCGGATCTCCCGACTCTTTCCCTGATTGATGAGCCGGCTCCCAAGAAAAGAGTAACTTCTACCGGAAAAGCTCTCCCCCGCATCGGTGAGGAGGAGCATGCGGCATCGACACCATCACCGGTTCCCGTGAGCGACATTACCTCTGAGGAGGTCGAGGTTGAAGCCATTAACATCGCGGATGACAATCGCCGTGTGATTCACATTAAGCCGCCGATCCTGATCAAGGAGCTGGCGACTCAGATGGAGGTGCCCGCCTTCAAGATCATCAAGGATCTGATGGGGATGCAGATCTTTGCGAACATCAACCAATCTGTCGAACCGGAGATCGCCTCGAAGCTCTGCGATATGTACGGACTGCTCTTCGAACGGGAAAAGAGGGTCGCTGGCGGCGGTGTCCACAAGGAGGAGAAGATCGTCGTCGAGCCTCCCAAGCCCGTTGAGGACAAACCTGAGGCTAAGAAGCTCCGCGGACCCATCATTACTTTCATGGGGCATGTCGATCACGGCAAGACCTCCCTGCTCGACGCGATCCGTCGTGCCAAGGTCGTTTCCTGCGAGGCGGGTGGCATCACCCAGCGCATCGGTGCCTATTCCATCGAATGGAAGGGCCATCCCATCACTTTCATCGATACTCCGGGTCATGCAGCGTTCTCGGCAATGCGTGCACGGGGTGCGAATGTTACTGATATCGTGGTCCTTGTGGTGGCAGCCGATGACGGGCTCATGCCCCAGACTCTCGAGGCGCTCAGTCATGCGCAGGCGGCAAAGGTTACCATCATGGTGGCAATCAACAAGTGTGATCTCAAGACCGCCAATATCGACCGTGTGAAGCAGCAACTTCAGGACAAGGGACTCGTGCCCGAGGATTGGGGAGGCGACACCGTGGTGTGTGAGGTTTCGGCAGCCACGGGCAACGGGATCGATAACCTGCTTGAAATGATGTCCCTTCAAGCCGAAGTTCTGGAACTTAAGGCCAACCCCGATCAACCGGCCCGCGCCAGCGTGATCGAAGCTCAGGTCGAGGCAGGTCGAGGCCCAACTGCGGTCGTTATTGTCAATAACGGTACACTGCGCGTCGGAGATGCCTTCATCTGCGGAAACTACTGGGGTAAGGTGAAGCAGCTGATTAACGAGGATGGAGAAGCCTTCAAGAGCGCCGGGCCGGCCATTCCCGCCAAGGTTCTCGGACTGAGCGGGCTGCCCAGTGCCGGTGACGAGCTTGTCGTCATGGAGAACGAGCGCTCTGCCCGCCAACTGAGCGAGGAGCGTCTTGGTGCTCATCGCCAGGAGAAGCTTGCCGCGCCCAGACGTGCCACTCTTGAGAATCTCTTCGCGAATCTGGAGGCAGAACAAAAGAAGGTTCTGCAGATCGTTCTCAAGGCCGATATGCAGGGATCGCTCGAGGCGATCATTGGCATGCTGTCTGACATTCCTCAGGAGAAGATCGACCTCAAGATCATCCACTCGGCAGTCGGCCCCATCACCGAGAGCGACGTCCTGCTAGCCGGTGCCTCAGATGCCATTATCATCGGTTTCGGGGTCAAGGTGGAGAACAGCTCCAACAATGCCGCCCGCAAGGAGGGCGTGCAGATCAAACTCTTCAGCATCATTTACGAGCTTGCCGACCAGATGCGCGAGGCGATGACAGGACTCCTCGATCCGGAAGTTCGCGAAGCCATCATTGGTCACGCCGAGGTGAAGCAGATCTTTGACCTTTCCCGAGGCATGGTCGCGGGCAGTATTGTCACCGACGGTCGGATCTCGCGTACAGCCCGTGCCCGTGTGCTGCGCCGCCGTCAGGCGGTCTACGATGGCGGTCTCTCAACGCTTCGTCGCTTTACCGAGGACGTCAAGGAAGTCCGGGCCGGTCTCGAGTGCGGTATCCGTCTTGGGGAGTTCTCGGAATACGAAGTCGGTGACATCATCGAGTGCTACACACTCGAGAAGGTGGCTCAGGCTCTCTAACTTTCCAGAACAGCGGGCTCGCCTCGAAAGCCTAGAAGACCTAGAGCGTACAGAAACCCGAACACCCCATATTATCATGAGTCTTCGAATGTTGCGGGTCTGCGAACTCATCAAGCGCGAGCTTGGGACCATCATTGGGCGTGAGATGAAGTTCGAGGCTCCTCTGGTTTCTGTGCGGGCTGTAGACGTCACGCCTGATCTCAAACAGGCCCATGTCGCCATCAGCGCCATCGGGACGAAGTGGCAGAAAGAACAGGCTATTCTGAAGCTTACGGAAAAACGCCAGCACCTTCAGCATGAGCTTTCACGTAGGGTGATCCTGAAGTACACGCCGCAATTGCACTTTGATCTGGATGAGTCGATCGAGCGCGGTACACGCGTACTGAGCCTGCTGGAAGAGATCGAGGCGACGCTCCCCCGTGACGAGCCTAGCGAAGAAGCAAATTCTGAAGATCTCAAAAAATGAAAAACGTCGCCTTCCCGGAAATCAGGGAGGCTCTCCGGAGCCGGAAACGCATCCTAGTGATCAGTCATCTGCGTCCGGATGCGGATGCCTATGGATCGTCGATTGCAGCGGCCCTCTGGCTTCGCTCCGAGGGGCATGAGGTTACTGTCTGGAATGAGGACGGGATGTTGGAGAAATTTGCATTTTTACCATCCTCGGAACTCGTGACTGCACCTCCTGAGGAACCAGTCTCCTTCGACGCGATCCTCTCCCTTGACACCTCGGTTAAAAACCGACTCGGCACTACGATCGATTCTATTGCAGGATCTCCGCTCTGGATCTGCATCGACCATCACAAGAGCAATGAGGGCTATGCCGATCTGAATCTTATTGATCCTTCACGACCGGCGACCGCACAGATCCTGGCCGAGGCCTTTCTGAGTGAAGGAATCACGATCACTCCCGAGATGGCGACCAACCTCTTCGCGGCCATTTCCACGGATACCGGCTCTTTCCAGTACGAAGGAACAAGCGATCGCACATTCGAGGTCGGCGCGGAGCTGCTCAGGCTCGGCGTGAAGGTGGCGGAACTCTCGCGTTCGCTTTACGAGAATCAGCCACGCCGCCGTCTGGAACTGCTTAAGCATGCTTTGGTGAACGCGCGTTTCACCAGCCATGACAGGGTGGCCAGCTTTGCTCTCTCCCTGGCCGATGTGGAGAAGTTGGGGATTATTCCCGAGGATAACGAGGGGATCATCGACAACCTCCGTTCTGTCGAGGGAGTCAAGGCTGCCGCCTTTTTCGAGGAAATGCCGGACAACATGGTCAGGCTGAGCCTTCGCTCGAAGGATCCGAGCTTTGATGCCTGCAATCTCTGCCGAGAGTTCGGTGGTGGCGGCCATCCTATGGCCTCCGGTGCGCGTATCAAGGGATCATTCGCCGAAGTGCAGGAGATAGTTCTGAAGGCCATCGATTCCGCACTTGGTTGCCCCGCAACTACGGTCTAATTCCCCTCACTCAACCATTTTCAATATGTGTGCTGATTCCATAATCGACGGTGTGCTTCCGATTGACAAAGCCCCGGGTATGACCTCCCACGATGTCGTGGCAATCGCTCGCAAGGTGCTCGCAACGAAAAAGATCGGCCACTGCGGCACCTTGGATCCGATGGCCACTGGCCTCCTGCTTCTAACCCTCGGCAAGGGCACCAAGATCCAGGACCTGATCATGAGTGAGGACAAGGAGTATGAGGGGACGATGAAGTTCGGAGTGATGACGGATTCCCAGGATGCAGATGGGGAGATCACGGAGACTCGTCAGGTTCCCGAGTTCACCCAGGAACAGATTGAGTCCGCCTTTGCCAAATATGACGGTGATTTCTACCAGACCCCACCCATGGTTTCAGCCATCAAGAAAGACGGAGTCGCGCTCTACAAGCTGGCACGTCAGGGCAAGACGGTCGAAAGGGAGCCCCGATTTGTTCACATCTACGCCCATCACATCCTCGGGATGAGATTGCCGAAGGTTGATTTTCGGGTGGTCTGCAGCAAGGGATTCTATGTCAGGACCTATGCCTTCGATATCGGTAACGACCTCGGATGTGGGGCCCATCTCAGCGCCTTGCGCCGCACCAAGTCGGGAAGATTTGATGTGAACATGGCCTTCCCTGCTGCCGATCTCAAGACCGCTACGAAAGAACAGATCCTTGACAAGCTTCTGACCCTCCCCCAGGTCTCCCGCCTAAGGGGGGCCTAAGAAACTCTCGCGCAGCCGTAACGGATGCAAGGCAACGGCCGGGCAAGCAAGCGCAGAGGCGCAGAGAAATGAAATTGATTCACAGGGATGAAAGGGATGAAGGAGATATCATGAGTGAAATTCCCTCGACTCTTTGCCCATCCCTTTTACCCCCTTCATCCCTGTGAATATTCTTCATTCTATAAAAGATCTTTCCACGCTGAAGGGGCCGATCGTTCTCGCAGCGGGGACATTCGACGGGATTCATCTCGGCCATCAGGCATTGATTCGTCGTGCCATGGAGGAGGCGAATTCCTGCAGGGGCATGACTGTCGTCATGACCTTCGACCGTCATCCGGCCTCGCTGCTCCGCTCCGATAAGGCGCCTAAACTTCTGACCCGCAACCAGGAGAAAATTGCGCTTCTGGAAGGAATGGATGTTTCAGCACTGCTGATGCTGGAGTTCACCCATGAACTGGCATCCGTGCCCGCAGTTGACTTCATCACATCGCTGGCTCATTACTGCTCTCCGCTTCACGCAGTCTGCGTCGGATCTCAATGGTCCTTCGGCCATGGAGGAGAGGGGAATGTTGATCTCTTGAAGGAACTGGGTTTAGCGCGTGGATTTGTTGTCATCCAGATTGATCCGTTCGAAATGGAAGAAGTGCCCATTAGCAGCACCCGGATCCGGACTGCCATCACCTCCGGGGATCTTGCCCAAGCTGCCGCCTGCCTCGGTCGACCGTTTCGCCTCACGGGGAATGTGGTGAGAGGTGCCGGTCTTGGCTCCACGATCGGTTTCCCGACGGCAAATCTGGATGTTGAGGGGATGCAGTTACCTCCCGACGGGGTCTATGCGGTCAAGGTGCTTCACGAAGACGGCATCCTTTCCGGAGTGTGTAATATCGGTCTCCGCCCTACCATTGATCCCTCGGCCAAGCGTCGTGTGGTTGAGGTGCATCTCTTTGATCTTTCTCAGAACCTGGTGGGAGAGGAACTCTCTCTGGAGTTCGTCCAGTTTTTACGTGGAGAGAAGAAGTTTGCAGGCTTGGAGGAGTTGAAGACCCAGATCGTCCGTGATTGCGTCAGGGCTAGGTCCTTTGGGCCATAGTGGCGTTGGTCTGCGCTCGCAGTATAAGACATACAGCTTCGCTTGACCGCCTGACTCTGCCCTAAAATTATCGTCGATCTTTGTTTTTTAACCTGAATCTTGCTGTGTGAGGCATCCCAATGCCCGAAAACACTCGGGGTCCTACCAATCCCCTCTCTCGAAGGAGTTTTGGTGGATGGCGCGGCGGAAGCGTGATCGCTACCCTCTGGTAATCCTATTTAGGCTGAGGGTAGCCGGGGCCGGGTCGATTGTTCTCCACATTGCTTAATAAATCAGTCTTCTGATCCTGCGGTAGGCTGGATCTATTGATCCACTGGGTCGCGGCGGCGGGGTCGACCATACTCCATAGGCTGACTACACTTCGCATGGTGTCAAAGCGGTCGTTGCCGGTCATTCCCAAGGCGATAGTGATGGCTCTTTGCGGATTCGTTTGTGCCATTTCTGAGTTGCTAATATTTTTTGCAAATGCGTCTCTAGCCTCGCCCACGGGGAGCGACTGGTACGTGGCTAGAGCTCCTTGGGGGTCAAGCACATATATTAGATTCGCAGCCCTGCTGAGCAGGGCCTTCATATCCTGCTTATCCAGCTCCGATTCCCCGGGAGGAAGAGAGAGTGCTGAGGATACTGCCGCTCGGGCTAGAGGAAGCGCCCCCTGGGGATCGGTCAGGGCCATACTTCCAATCACTTCGCTAAGAAGCGACGACTTGACTACGGGATCGCTCTGCTGGTTAGCAAAGGCGAGAGCCGCCTTCGGGTCGCACAAGGCCCATACACGACCGATCACGCCAGACTCATAGAGAAGATCTTGAGGGGGAACTTGGTCAAGCAGAGCGCTCGCCATGGCCGGATCCCTCGACGCCAGCGAACTCACTAGGAACTTCATGGCTTCGTCCCGCACGATATACCTGCCGGAAGCTGCTTCACTACGCTGATCAACCCCTCAGGGTCTTTTTCAAAAAATCCATTCAGTTTCATGGTAAAGACTCCTCTTGCCTCTCCGTGGAAGCCATTCGGATCCCGCTCCACACCAGCAGCCACCTCGGAGATAGCCTGTTTGAACTCTGAGGGATCAAGCTCCTCCGCAGGGGCAGGCTTGTTTAGGGGTCTGAGCTTGTAAGGGCCGATCTTAGGCTTCAAGTCACTCTTCTTCACATTCACCGTTGGGGGCTTATCCGGGCTAGCCGGGGCGAGCTTGATGCTGTTTGCTTCAAGTTCGGTTCCATTGACCTTTGCTCCACCCTCGGCTGCACCCTCTGTTACCTTCTAGGAGTCGGTATTTGTATCGGAAGTCGATTTGAGCACGAGGCCCGTCGTGACTAGGACTCCGAAAAGCAGGATGGCCGTCAGGATGAGGATGGAGCGAGTGTTCATGTCGTCGGTGTCGTTTGCATATAGAAGAATCCGGTGTAAGAACCAAGGGCTATTCGCTGGATCAGTTAGCCAAGTGGGATTGCCACGCCTTGGAATTTCGCCCAGCGATTTCGGAGGGTGGAACGGCTATGAACTCTGGCCGCTCTATCCTTTCCCAAGTCCTCGATCCCTCTGGAACCTCTTCAGGCTGAAAAAGTCCTCAACGAAAACTCCCACGAGACTCGCCACTCGCTGCACTCGGGCTGCCTTCGGCACTCTAACCTGCTCATCCCTATCCCTTTCGCAGATTTCATCACTTTCATCTTCGGAGTTCGGGTTTAATCAGTGGTTCTCTTAGATTAGTTCGCTCGGAGTTTCCTCGCTCGACTCGATCTCGGGAAGGATGCCGATGCGACGGTAGATGGGTCTGATTCCTTCGCGGAATTGCTCCAAACATGAGAAGAAGACCCCGGCTCCGGCGATACAGGCCGCCCCGCCGATGACGAGAGTGAGCGGAGCTCCGAGATGCTCGGATATCAATCCTGCGAGCAGACTGCCGATGGGTGCAGTCCCCATCAAAGCCATCATGTAAAAGCTCATGATGCGGCCGCGCTTGTCGTTGTCTACGATGGTTTGGAGGATCGTGTTGCTTGAGGCCATCTGAATCATGAGCCCTGTTCCTCCAATAATGAGGAAGAGCATGGAGAGCCAGATCACTCGGGAAAGAGCGAATCCGATGACACCCAGACTGAAAATAGTTACTGCCGATGGGATTACGATCCCGAGGCCTCGTACACTCTTTCGTCCGGCAAGCCATCCCGCACCGAGTAGCGCTCCCGCTCCTGCCGAGCTCATGAGGAGTCCGAGGGTGTGCGGACCTCCCTTGAGGATGCTGCCGGCAAAGATAGGGACTAGTGTGGCGTAGGGGGCGCCGAAGAGACTGGTAAGGGCCAGTAGGGAGATGATGATTCGGATCGGGCCGGGCCGGGAAACCGTATGCCAGCCTTCCATCAGATGAGAGAGCGCACTTCCACGGGGAGGATGATCGGTACCGCTAGGCTTGATTGTCATCGCGAGAAAGGCGGCGATAACCGCCAGAAAGCTGCAGCCGTCGATGAAGTAACACCATCCCTCGCCGTAGGCCGCGATGACCATGGCACCAAGGGAGGGGCCAAGGAAGCGTGCGGCATTGAACATTGTAGAATTGAGGGCAATCGCATTTCCGAGATCGGCCTTGTTTTGGATCATCTCAATCACGAAGGACTGGCGCATCGGGATGTCGAAGGCGGTGATGATGCCGTTGAGTAGGTTCAGGAGAATGAGACCTGGTATCGAGGCGTGACCGCTAAGGGTCATGGCCGCGAGGGCGAAGGATTGAAGCATCGAGAGGGTCTGGATCACGACGAGGGCACGTTGTTTATTGACCCGGTCAACTAGGATTCCCGAGAAGGGGCCGAGCAGGAACATGGGGATCTGACCCGCGCATGTCACCACGCCCAGCATAAGGGCGGAGCCAGTCAGTCGGTAGACAAGCCATCCCGTCGCCATGTTTGTCATCCAGGTGCCGCAGAGGGAGACCATCTGTCCGAGGAAGAAGAGCCTGTAGTTCCGATACCGCAGCGCTTTCACCATCCTGTCGCACCATCCTCGGATTCCCGGATTGGGATCTGACTGAAGTCTCATCCTTTCCATCGGGAAGTGTTAGCTTTGATAATCCGAGCTATCGAAAATCTGCAGCAGCATTTTTTCGCTTGAGATCAGGGATTGATTCGCTTCCTCCATTTTAATACAGCCAGCTTTGTAGAATAATTGGTTCTGGGAGGCGTATGTTCCGACTCTTCGGAGGCGAAAAGTGCTTCTTTGAGTTTGTCGGATGAAGTTGATGGGTTCGGTTTAAATGCTACGCAGAGGCAATGCCATCAGCATTTGATGAGATTTTTGTGAGAAATCCCCTGGGGAGATCCTTTAATCAACCAAGAATCAGCATCCCCAGGGCTGCTGCTGCCATGATGGCTGTGGCGATCCATCCGAGGATGACTATGGGACGACTGGCCGTGTAGTCACCCATCACGGACTTCTTCGATGCCAGGATGATGA
>CAIOJL010000169.1 GCA_903858595.1 uncultured Spartobacteria bacterium
AAGCTAAAGCCTCACTTACCACCACTTTTAACCTTCTAACTTTCCCACCTTTTACTTTTTCAAATGAATATCCTCATCGTTGACGACGAACCACCCGCAAGACGCGGCATCAAGGAAGCCCTTGCCGAGATCGGCCTCAAACAGGTCAGGGAAGCCTCCTCTGTGGATCAGGCGCTGAAGCTCATCATTTCCGAGCGCCCCGATGTCCTCCTCCTCGACATTGAGATGCGCGGGGGAACACAGGGATTCGACCTCCTGGAGAAACTTCCTGCTCAGGGCATCCCGGTTGTTTTTATCACTGCACATCAAGAGCATGCCGTGCGTGCATTCCGAGTGCGGGCCACCGACTATCTGCTCAAGCCAGTTGATCCCAAGCAACTGATGGAGACACTAAGCCGTATTGCAGGGGGATCTCTCAGCGAGGAACCGCGCCTCGGCGCAGAGGAGAAAGTCCTCTTCCGTGAGAACTCCAAGAGCCACTACATCCGAATCGGTGACATCCAGATCCTTGAGTCTGTGGGAGCCTATACGAAGCTCATCCTGGCCAATGAACGAATCACAATCAACGGCACCTTGGGCAGCGTCCTGAGGCGCTTCGATGAGACAATCTTCTTCCGGGCCAACCGGGCAACGGCGGTGAACCTACGGGAAGTCTCCAGGGTCTCCGAGAGTGCCGAGGGATATGTCGTCCTCACCGTCGGCAATCACCCTCCCGTGGAGTGCTCGCGACGCCAAAGCGTTGAGTTCAGAAGGATGAGGGAGATTTAATTATCAGTAATCGCACTCGCCTTGAACGATACGGTCTTCTGATCATGGATCGATAGGATTGTTGTCGTAGCAAGTTTCCCTTCTCAGATTCTCGATCCCAAGGTGCGATGCTTTCTCATCTTGACGGGAAACTCCAGCGCCCCTCCCTTGAAAACCGGTACTCAGCCTCTGTCCGTTGAAGCTATTTAAGCTTTCGGCTTTTTCTTCGGAGGAATCGGATGGGCTTCGATGAAATCCCTGACCGCTCGGACCACCACGTCGCTGAGGGTCACATCGGCAATATCCGCTATTTTCTGAAGGACATCCTTCTCATCCGTCGCGATCCTCACCGTCATAATTCCATCGCGTTTTTTAGGCATACCCGCAAGGTAAGTCATTTAACTGCTTTGACAATAAAAACATCTGAATTACTTAACAGGCAGACTGTCGACACTCAGTAAATCCCCTTCAGCACCAACCCCAACCACTCCACTCACCCCTTCTCCACTCCTCAGACCCATCCGGATCGCATCGCCAATATATTTCTGAGCAGTCCGTTTCATCGGACGAGCCCCCAAGGTCCGATGAATCCCCTTCCTGACAAGAAACTCCAAAGCCTCCCCTGAAATGCTCAGATCAAAGCCCTTCTCACGGAACCTCGCCAACTCCTCGTTGATGACCAAACGGGCAATCTCGCGCTGGGTCTCCGAAGATAGAGGTCTAAAGACGATCTTCTCATCAAACCTCCCGATCAGCTCTGGCCGGAAATGTCGGTGAAGTTCCGATAAGACAGCCCGCTCCAAGGTCGCAAAGGGCAATCGGGTCGGTCGGAGCAACTGCTGGGAGCCAATGTTGCTGGTGCAGACAATAAAGAATCCGCTCAGATCATGGGTCTGATGATCTGCTAGGGTAATCCGAGCAGCATCAAGCATCTGGAGGAAGAGATCCCAGATCAACCGGTGAGCCTTCTCGATTTCATCGAAGAGGAGGACGCCCTTGCTGTTCTCTGCAAGTACCTTGCCCAATCGTCCTGGGTGGCCTGATTCATCTCCAAGAAAGAGCTTCACGCTGTCGAGATGCTGAAACTCCGACATGTCGAAGCGATGGATCTCTCCCTCACCGAAAAGGTATCTTGAGAACTCCAAGGTCAGTTCGGTCTTTCCCACGCCGGTAGGCCCCAGGAATAAGAACGATCCCAAAGGCTTCTCAGGAGGCTGGAGTCCAAGCTCTCCCCTCTCCAAGACGGAGCAGACTTTGGGGATGACATGGCTCTGTCCCTTGATTTTAGAGGAAAGGTATCCCTCCAAGCCGGAGAGTTTCTGAATGAGGGTTGGATCGGTCATCAAAGGTATCGGGGTATCAAGAAGTCAGACGCTGGAACCACTGGCGCAGGGCATAGTCTGGCCGCAACTGGGTGAACCAAGTGGGGTAGCTGCCCTCAGGAGTGATGGGAGGCAGGAGCCGCTTCCTGTAAGGCTTCTCGCAGTGGCAAACAATCGCCGTAAAGCGCGGAAGCTTTCTCAACCGGAAGGCCTCGAACCATGGCTTGATCCGTGTCTGATAGTTGTAGGACCGCTTCCCTGCGGACCATCCCCACGATTTCTCGGTGACCTCCCGCTCACCGATACTCTTCGAGGCAATCTGGGCTGAGTCATGATTGGCCACGGTGAAGATCAGCTCATTGCTGAGATTCAGCATCAGGACATCGGCATAGCGCTTATCGAGCGATCCAAGTAGCGAGGTGTAGGCTTGGGTAGCCAAGACAATAGTGGCCCTAGCCTCACGGATGACACCTGCCGCTCGGTGATCGGCAAAGGCCGACTCGGCCCCGGTGATGATCTCCTGCCCCTCGTCAGCAAAGAGAATCAGAAGGTTATCTTTCTCCCGCGCCTCGGCCGGTTTGTCGAAACGGCTGAGCGCATGGAAGTAGTAGGAGAGCTTCAGGATCGTATTGATGTAGAGGCGCTCGGTCTGGAACTTCTGAGGCATTGCAAGGCAGACGATCTTGCCCCGGTCGATCTCCGAGACTGAAAAGGTCGGCTCCTCCGCACAGAAGACTTCGGCGATCTCGGGGTTGAGGAAGAACTCCAAATAGGTGCTGAGTGTTCCCTGAACTCCTCCCAATTGCTCAGGAGGCTGATCAAGGTAGCTCTTTAAGGAGGCCATCAATTCCCGGGATCGCTGATCACTCCGCTTCTCCAGTATAGCCAAAGTCTTGTTGGCATCGGTGGCATTGAGCAGGAGTCGGTGGATGTTCGGGATGGTCACATAACTCTCTAAATGTCTGAGGATCTCGAAGGCGGTCTGGATGGCCAACTGAGCACGAATCGGGAAGAAAGGGTTGCCTCCACGTCCCCCGCTTAGAGAAAGAGCCGTATCGACGATGACCTTGGCATAGGTGGAAGCCGGGACATCGGGATTACCCGTGAGATTGATGCTGTAGGGAGACCTCCAAAGGACGCTTTCACCATCAGGACGAGTTTGCAGAAGGATCAGATCCTCACTCCTCCCGAAGTGGGCGGCCATCCGGACAAGGATCTCCCAGTAGAGCCCTTTCTGATCGAGGCAGATGCCGCCCCAGTTCTTCACGTTCTGGAAGATCTGGAAGGTGATGGTGTTGATTCCGGACTGGGTTTTTCCCGATCCGGTTCTTCCTGTGATGAGCCATCCCCGGACAAAATCCTCCATCGACCAGGAGAGTCCACCCAACCGGACCACCACATTCCCAGCATGGGATTCCCCAAAGAGGCTCCATGCTCCGAAGAGAGCGCAGAGGGAGACGACCAGCCACGAGTAGGGAGCAATGAGCAGGAAGTGTCCTGCGATAGCCCCGACGATGCTGAGGGAAAAGATGATCAGGTCAGCAAGGTTCATCCGGGAGCGTTGGGGAAAAGCGGTTCACCAGATAGTTGAAAAGCTTCATTTCCGAATCCTTCACATCCTGGGAGTAGGACTTGAACTTTACGGTCGTGACTCCGGCAGCTTCGTTGAGCGCTTGGTGGTAGAACGCATCGACGTGCGAGGGTTTGAATACGAATCCTTCACAGATGACGTGTTCAGAATAGATGACATGATCAGATTCTTTGCGATTGGGTCCTGTGATGGCCATGGGTCTGGTTTTGGGTTTGGTTGTTGGTTGGGAATCCGTAGTGCTGGCAGTAGATCTGATGATCCTCCCGGTAGGATTGCTTCATCCGGTAGAGGAGGGTTTGCATCTCGCGCAGGGAGTATTTCTCAACTGCTCCTGCAACCTTCTCGATGGTTCGAACTGGCATCGGTTTCCTCCTCCCAAGGAGGCGAGGGAGACGGCGGAGGATCCGAACGGTTCGATGGGCCTGCCGCTTTTTCATCAGCGAGGCCTCGACTTCCTGGATGCTCCGGTACGTATGGCGGAGACGCGTTGCGTAGAGGGATTGATCCAGATCCAAGGCCTCCATCTGCTTCGGAGCGATCTTCGGAAAGCTGGAAATCTTGTCGGCATCGAGACGCTTCTCGAGGATTGCTTTGAGCTTCTCGGGATCGGCAAGGAGCTTGTCCCAGCGACGGTTTTCGCGCGCAAAAGAGCGCATCAGATAGGTCATCTGGTTCTTGTTTCCCGACTCACGGGAGCGCGACATGCTGACGCCGACATAGATCCCCTTTGCTGTGCGAGGACAGATGGCCACATGGGCATGGAGGTTGTCCGTATCGTGATGAAGGCCGTAGGCGTATCCAATCGAGTCCTTCGGATGAAACCGCTGTTGAAAACGGTTCAAAACCGTCTTGAGGGAGCTACGGAGAACGATGTCGGGATTGATACCTGCCTCCACCAACTTGTCATGAAAAGCCTCTGACATCGTGAAGACCAACCGATGCTGGATCACGGGGTTGGAAGAGGAGGTTTTGAACTTCTGCAAGTGCTCCATCCAGGCATCACAGATCCGCTTTTTTCTCTCGGCATTACTCAAGGCAAAGGGTGAGGTCTGACTGCCGTCGGGGTTCAAAACAATCCTGTGATGGAGGAATCCCCCCGCATGTACCTGGCCCAAAGTCTCCTTGGAGGCGTAGTCGGTGAACTGCTTGAGCTTCTTGCCAACTGCAGTGTGATCCGCCTGATCTTCAGACTGGGATTGACCCATTCTGGCCTCGATTTTACGCCCAGAAGTCTCGTCGAGATACTCCAGATCCAGACGCGATCTCCACGTCTTTTTGAACGGAAAGATCATCCCATCCTTCATGTGACCAGATCGATTCGTTCGATGAGATAGTCGATCTTTTGCTCAAGCCGGGCACTCAAATCCGGATCGATCTTTTGCTCCACTGCCGCCTTGAAAAGCAGGGCCTCCATAACCTCGCTTCGCTTCGCAAAACCGAGCATTTTTTGGAGTGCTTTGAGTCTCCTGATCCCATCGGGAGAGAGGGTCATTTCAACACGGCGTGTGCCGGGAACGGTGATGGCAGGCATGGTCAGTTTTGGTGAATTGCCGGGTGGATTCCGAAGCGTGCCCGACACGCGCAGGAACAAGTTTTTTGCGCAGCAAAAGCGGAGCTGTGGTTTTTCCCGGAAAAATCACTTTGCTCTGTTACATTTGAACCGGGAAAAGTGCCCACGGAGCGGGTCAAAATCCGGTCGCTCCAAGGTGCCAAATCGAATGGGTTGGCATGGGGTAAGGAGCCGATTGCCGGAAGAAGGACGGTGAAGCCTACGACTGACGGTAAAGGGCGGGTGGAAAGCAGATCTTTTTGCATGGTGAGCTGATTGGACGGAGGAGGCTGGCACCGGGTGAAAGCTTCAGCGAAACCCAGTGCCAAAAGCGCAGCGGCTGACTCCGGCCAATGAGCGTGATGGGGATGTGGATACATAGGGTTGGTTGTCATAGATGGAGGCCTTTCCGCAGGGGCATCTGGCCCAGGGTTTTTTGGGCTAGGACTTCTTCGGGTTTGGGGGCTGCCAGACCTGCCGGAGACTGCGATTCCCCAAGGGACTCCTTCTGCTCGATCCCGAGGATGAAATCTGTACTCCTCTGAGCCT
>CAIOJL010000170.1 GCA_903858595.1 uncultured Spartobacteria bacterium
CTAACTCTCATGTGGTCCAACTTCCCGAGTCCCGTCAAATGGAATCTTTGTTCCTCACAAAATAGTGAAGCGATTCTCTGGCGTTCGTGACCGTGTGATTCATGCCTGAAGGCAGGTTATGAGATACTCCATAAGAGAGCTAATCTTTGAGATCACGCAGGAATCGGACGGAGGCTATGTTGCTGAGTGTCTTACAGAGCCTATCGTAACACAGGGGGACGACTGGGCCTCGATGCGCTCCGCTGTCGATGAGGCCGTACGGGGATATTTCTTTGATGCTCCTGATGCTGCCCGGGGCCGTATCAGGCTCCATCTTGTTAAGAACGAAATCCTGGACAAGGTCTAGCGCATCCAAAGAACTCTGCGTCTCAGCGACTCTGCGGGAAAAAATCCCATACATAGTCTCTTTCATTACCACGAAAGGAACACTTGGTGGAGCCATGGGGAATCGAACCCCAGACCTCCTCCATGCCATGGAGGCGCTCTACCAACTGAGCTATGACCCCAAGTGTCTCATCCAGAAAACCACGAGGTTTTCCGAGATGGAGGTGAGAAGGTAGGATGAATCCCGCTGCCGGGCAATACGAATTCCAAGAAAAATGAAGGAATCAAAAACATCCATTGACACTCAGGGGCGAAACCTCCATTCTCTCCCACCCGATTCCTTTAAGAAATCTAAGACTTTTAAGACATGAAGCGCACCTACCAACCTTCCAAACGCACACGCAAACAGCAGTTCGGCTTTCGTGCACGCATGAAGACCAAGAATGGTCGCGCTATCCTGAGCCGCCGTCGTCAGCATGGACGCAAGCGTCTCCTGCCGAAGGGAGTTGAGCTCCACTTCGCACGCCACACCGAGGCCTAAGAGTCTGGGTAAGCAGACCAAGCCGTTGAAGCTTGGCCTGCCGCGTTCGTCGCGGTTGCGATCAGGCTATCAGCATCTGAAGGTTCGCTCGGCGGGCCTATCCCTTCACGGAACATTTCTCCGGATGGGAGTGATGAGCGATCAAGTCACGGAAACCCTGGGTGCCGTCGTCGCCTCACGCCGTGTCGGCCCAGCTGTCACACGCAACAAGATGAAGCGTCGTTTGCGTGAAGTGTTCCGCCAGGAGCTCCCCGGTTTGAGAGCAGGCCTCTGGATTGTCGTAACGGTTAAACCCTCTGCGGCAAACGCCACGATGGAATCTCTTCGCTCGGAATGGTTGCGTCTTGGAAAGCGTCTCTCTATTTTCAGCGACTCATTGCCCGACCAGGGCGCCTGACCCGATGTCCTTTTTACTTCGCATTCCAATTCACCTCTACCGGTGGCTGATCTCTCCGTTGCTCCATACTCTGTGCGACGGGAGCGGATGCGGATGTCGTTTTCACCCGAGCTGCTCAGCCTATGCCCTCGAGGCCTTGAAGACCCGGGGATCCCTCAAGGGTTCAGTGCTGGCCCTGCGCCGCATCTCCAAATGTCACCCCTGGGGAGGAGGCGGCTTCGATCCTGTCCCTCAACAATTCAGCAAACCTCTCACCAATCTCTGATTCTCAAACTCAAGTTTCAGGTTTCAAGTTTCATCTCTTCACTCTTCCTTTATGTTCGACCGCACTACCTGGATCGCCATCGCTCTCTCCGTCGCCGGACTTGTCGGATGGCAGTTTTATTATTCCAAGACCTACGCTCCCTATATCGCCCAGCAGGCGACACTGCAACGGGAGGCGAAGCTCAAGACCGAAGCTACCAAGGCTTCGCAACCCGTAACCCAGCCCACACCACAAGCGATCACTCCCACCGCGGCCCTGCTTCCTGCCGTTGCTGGTTCTACTCCGACGATTCCCGAGTTCTCGGCTAAGCGCGAGACCCTAGATACTAGCCGCGCAGAGTATCTCTTCGCCGCTAATACGGGAGGCATCGAGGCCGTCACGCTCTTCCTGCATCTCGGAGCCAACGAGCACAGCCTCTTCCTGAACAAGGACTCCGGGCTTCCGATCGGCGCCCTCTGCGACTCGAACGGCACTCCGATCGGCGGCTTCTCGATGGAGACCGACAAGAAGCAGGCGATCACCCGATTCACTCTGGCGGCGCCCGGCGGACTCTCCGTCACAAAGTCCTTCACACTGCCCCAGACCGTCGGCGCTCCCGAGGAATACCAGATCGGACTGGATCTCTCGTTCAAGAACAGCGGTACAACCCCGATCACGCTGCCCGGTTACTTCGTGGCGGCTGGAGGCGAGGCCCCAATCCACATCAAGGATCTCCCGACCTACACCTGCTTCGACTGGCTGCGTGAAGGGAAGATGACTTCAATCGATGTCAATTGGTTTGAGTCGGGCAAGATTCCGCTTGTCGGCATCGAGACCCGGCCCGCCCGCCCCCTCTACACTCAGCAGGACTCCGGCATCCAGTGGGCGGCCGTGACCAGCCAGTACTTCTGCACGATCGTCTCTGCGGCCAAGGATCAGGCCGGCAGCGGTGTCTGGGCAAGGCGCTTCCAGGCCCAGAATGCCACTGAGACCCCAAACGGACAGCCAATCTACGGCATCACCGGCGGTCTGGGAACCGGCCCCATCGCTCTCGCCCCGGGCGAGACGGTCACCCGTCATTACTCCATCTATGCGGGACCGAAAGATTGCTACGGCCTGAGCAAGATCGGCGGCGAGCAGCATAAGATCATGAACTTCGGGATCTTCCATCTGGTCTCTGAGTTCCTGCTCTGGTCCATGAACTCGATCGACAAGTTTACCCATAGCTTCGCCGCGGCGATCATTATCCTGACGATCCTCATCAAGTCGGCCCTC
>CAIOJL010000171.1 GCA_903858595.1 uncultured Spartobacteria bacterium
AAAGATGTGGAGCAAGGTGAAGTCGCTACTTCGCAGTGCTGAGGCAAGAACTCATGAGGATCTCATTGCTGCCATCGCCTCCGCCTTGGAGAGGATCACTCCACAGGACGCAATCAATTACTTCGCCTCTTGTGGCTATAGCCTTATTTAAAACGCTCTAATACGGCTTCAAACCCGCCTTTAGTCGGAATATCCGGGCCGTTCTGTGTCTTCAGGTTGATGGCGATTTCTCCAGAGGTTGGGAATACAATGTCCCCCTTGGTGGAGTTTGTGACCATGAGGTGGATCGGGATGGCGATGCCGTTCGTCAGGTAGTGGCGTTTCATGAAGTTGCCTTTCTTTGCAATCCACTTTGCTTCCGTCGAGGCTACAAAGGTGAGACCGTTGACAGTGGTCGGTTTCGATTCCACCATCTGTTTGGGTGACGAGGGACTTTCTTTTTCCAACAGTGGTGACGCTTGTGCCTGCGGTGCCGCGGCCGATCCGACAATCGTTGAGGTGGCCGAAGTTGGTACGGGCGTCGTTGCAAGGGCGTCGTTGCAAGGGCGCTGGCGCTCAACGCCGCGATGTAGAGGATGGAGCTGAGGGTTCTGATTGTCTTCATAGCGCCTGTTTTTTGTTGGCTCCCGAACTCCGGAGTAGAGCAGATCGATTTGACACAATCATCTGATGGCAAAGAGGTCTTGTCGAGGCTCGGAGTGCCACCGTCCTGGATGATATGCTCGATCGCCAGAGACGAGCGAGCAGGGGATTGGGTTCCATCTTCTGTCTTCCATTTGATGGCGTCCGCCGCCCGGCGGACAGTGCCACCCCTTGCTCCGGGGCTCGCTTCGCTCGTCTACCGCGCCGCTTCCGAGCGGCTTGGTTCCGCAACTCCTATCGGCCAGCTTCTTGCGCCAACCCATCTCTTTCATCTTCGGAGTTCAGCATCAACTCAAAGCTTATTCTGCTTTTTCAGCCAATCCGCCGTGGAGCGTAGGGTGCTCTCAAGATTGCCCCGTGAATTCCAGTTAAAACACTCGGAAAACGTTGACGGATCACAGACCCATCGGTCGGGCAGGATTTCGCGGACACGGTCACGCCCGAGGCTGGGCGCGGCAGTGCGCCAAGCCGGCACGGCATCGATCATCAGCGAGGCAAGCTGGATCAGCGCATGAGGCAGCGAAAGCGTGATTCCCCGAGCCTGGATAACCCCAGCTGCAGTAGCAATAAGCTTGGAGTCAGAGATCGTGATTCCGGAACCGAGATAGAAGGGCCCATGCTTCTCCCAGTCGGCAGGCGCAACCAGCGCAGCCGCCAGAATCGCATCACAGAGATCGTCGACATCGATCCAGCTGTAGTGCTTTGGGACGAACCCAGGTTTCAGCCTTACGAGGCCCCGTGCCATCTTGAAGAGGGGCAGCGTGGCGGCATCGCGCGGCCCCAGCACCATTGGGGGACGCAGGATCAGCAACCGGCGACCGAGGCGATTGCGGAGTTCCCTCTCCATGGTGAGTTTCGAGGCGCCGTAGAACGAAACAGGATTGTCCTGGTGATTCATGGTGCGTGAATGCTCTCCACGGGGCGTGGGACCACCGGCAGCCTGAGAGGAGAGGACGATAATCCGGGCGGTCCTAGGCAACTGGGCCATCAATCGCAGTGTTCCTTCCACATTCGTTGCAAAATACTCTTCGCGGCGCCGTCCAAAGAGCAGCCCAGCCGCATGAATCACCAGATCGGGGGCAATGCCCGGTGGAAGCTCCCAAAAATCCCCGGTGACTCGACAGATCAGCAAGCGGTCGCCCCACTCTTCTTCCTGAATCCCCTCACCCTGAAACTGAGCGCGGAGCTTCTCCGGATCACGAACCGGAAGAATAATCCGACTCCAGCCGCTCAAGCAGGGGTCACGATGAAGCTTAAGCAACAGATTTCGGCCGACAAATCCGGTGGATCCAGTCAGCAGAAGTTCCATGAGAAATGTAGCCTCTGCCCTTCTTAATGAGGAAAGGATCGAAAAAGGCTAAAGAGCCTTTTCGTAGAGCTCATAGGTGCGGGAGTGGTGGCCACCCATGAGTTCCGCAGCCTCGAGGATTTCCACATTGTTCGCCTCGACCCAGGAGACTTCGGAGATCTCGTACTTGGCTTTGGCGATGCGGAAGCTCTCGAAGAAGAGCAGGGCACTGAGTCCCTTGTCCCGGTAGGCAGGCTCGACACCCAGTACGGTGAGGCGGTCGGTCTTGATTTTTTGTACCTGAAGGCGCAGCACCATCTCGAGAAATCGGAAGATCCCCTTCCGTCCCCGCGATGCATGGAAGACTTCGTTCACGTTCGGCAGGGCAAGCGAGAATCCCACGTCCCGGCCGTCGATACAGACGAAGACAATGATGCTCGGATCAGCAATTGCCTTCAGGTCGGCGGCCGCATGGAGCAAGTCGTCAAGGGCGATCGGATAGAATCCCCAGTTGCGGTCGAGACACTGGTTGTAGAGGTGATGGATTGTCTCCAGTTCCTTGTTCAGGTTCTTCATGTCGATCGTGCGGATCGAGACGTTGTTCCTTTTCTTGAGCCAGTTAACGATCTTGGTAACACGGGCGGGCGGTTCGGCATGAAGAGGAACATCCCAGGCGTAGAGTGTCCTGATCATGCCAAGGCCCACCACCTTGTAGACTTCTGCGTAGTAGGTCGGGTTCCACGGCATTGAGATAAACGTGGGTCGGTCGTTCCCCTCCGTCAGGACACCGCAGTCGTCATTGATGGAGGGATTATAGGGACCACGCATGATGGTCAGGCCCCTCTCCTTGAGAATCTTGGCTGCTGCATCGACTAGTGCTCTTGCCACCGATGGGTCGTTGATGAAATCGAAGAAGCCAAAAAAGCCGACCGACTCCTTGTTATAGTTGTTGTGGGAGCGGTTGACGATGGCGGCAATGCGCCCCACAGGCTTCTCCTCGCGGTACGCGATGAGAGGAGTGATCTCCCCGTGCTTCTTTATGAAAACGGACTTCGGTCCGATCAGTCCGACGACGCTACCGGGAAACGGCGGCGTGAAGCTCGGATCCGTTTCGTGAAGAATTTCCGGAATCGCCTCGAACTTCTTCAGCTCCGCTGCGCTGCGGCAGGGCAAAATCGAAAACGTTCCGGCGGCGGCCTGGTTCTGTGTATGCTGGGTCATCGAAAGTTCCTAGTTCTCTCGCAATCTTGGCGAAGATGTCGAGTACCTTGTCGAGATCCTCCTCCGTATGGGTCGACATGAAACTGGTGCGGACGATCGCCTCGCCATAACGAACGGCTGGGTAGATAGCGGGTATGGCAAAGACACCCTCCTCGAAGAGACGCTGGGCAAAGGCGAACGCCTTGGCCTCGCTGCCAATAAGGATCGGAACGATCGGGCTCTGGGTCGAGCCGATCTTGAATCCGATCGACTGGAACCCTTCGTGCATCTTGCGGGTGTTGCGCCAGAGCATCTCGATGCGCTCCGGTTCCGCCTGCATGATTTCGAGGGCCTTGAGGACGCCGCCGACCACAGCCGGAGCGAGCGAGGCGGTGAAGATGAAGCAGCGGGCCTTGTGCTTTACGAACTCGATCATCTCCTGCGATCCGGAGATGAACCCCCCCATGGAGCCGAAGGACTTGGAGAAGGTCCCCATGACGATCTCGACATCATCGTTGAGCCCGAAATGGTGGACCACACCGCGCCCTTGAGGGCCGACCACACCAAGCGAATGGGCCTCGTCGACATACATGATGGCATCATATTCCTTGGCTGCCTTCACCATCGGCGGCAAGTCAGCCATGTCGCCGGACATACTGAAGACGCCATCCATGATGATGAGACGGCCCGACTCCTCGGGTATACGCTTGAGCCGGTTGCGGAGCGCATCCACGGAATTGTGACGGTAGGGAACAAGACGAGCAGGGGCGACCTGACACCCCTCGATGATGGAGGCATGGTTCTCACGGTCACAAAGGATGATATCGTCCGCCTCGGTCAGGGCGGCAAGGGCACCTTGGTTGGCAAAGAATCCGGTGGAAAAAAGCAGGGCGCTTTCACGGCCAAGGAAAGAAGCTAACGCCTCCTCCAGTTGATTGTGGAGGGAGATCGTGCCATTGAGCAGGCGGGATCCAGTGCATCCTGCACCAAACTGGCGGGTCGCCTTGCAGGCCGCCTCGACGATACGGGGATCCTGAGCCAGGCCGAGGTAGTTGTTCGACCCGATCATGATCTTCTCCTCGCCGCCGCAGACAACATGGTTCCCGTAGCTCTGCTCGATGCAGCGGAAATACGGGTAGAATCCCTGGGCTCGGGCATCTGCCGAATCGCTATACTCTCGGCACTTCTGGAAGAGGTCTCTGGCCATTGCTTACTAGTAGGAAAATCGCAGGAATCAGAAGGCGTGTAAATGCTTTCATTCATCCGCACAGAGCAGAAACAGAGTAGGAAGCAGTAAAAAAATCAGGGCGACAGGATTATCCCAGCAGGCTTGGCTCTGCAAAAATGGCTTCGCTCCTGAACAATGCGCACAGCGCAGGCAGTCGAACTGAAGTTCTCATCCTGTCGAAAGAAAAACCTCGGGGCGACAGGATTCGAACCTGCGACTTCTTGGTCCCAAACCAAGCGCTCTACCAAGCTGAGCTACGCCCCGGAAGTGATTCAGACTAACCTCATTGGTCAGGAATGCGCAAGAAGCGTCTAAGGAACCGCTGATTAAAGCGCCTTTTTCAAGTCTGGCTA
>CAIOJL010000172.1 GCA_903858595.1 uncultured Spartobacteria bacterium
CTCTCGTTCAAATCCTATCCCAAATACCTCTCCACAACCCAATCACCAACTTCCCTGCTCTCCAAAGGGCTTTTTAAGGGCCGACTAGATAGTGACAACGGTTCACCCTTCTCCAGCTCCCGCAGCATCATGGGACTCTCCAAGCTCTCTGCCTGGTTGGTAGCTCTTGGGATCGATTTACTCCGTGGGCGTCCCGCCCACCCGCAGGATAATGGGGGCCATGAGAGGATGCACAAGGACATCAGCCGGGAACTGGAGGGCACCCGCTACACAGATCGTCAGGCTGCTCTGGATGTCTGGAAGCGAGAGTTTAACGAGGAACGTCCCCATGAGTCCCTTGGCATGAAGATGCCAAGGGAGGTCTATGAACCCTCCAAGAGGAAGTGGGAGGGAACGCCCGATCAACTCGACTACGAGGGGCTCATGACCCGAAGGGTCAAGGGCACGGGGCATATCTGCTTTGAGAATCAGTTGATCTTCCTCTCCACCGCCCTCCGTGGCTGGGATGTAGGGCTCAAGGCTCTCAAAGATGGAACCTTGGAAGTCTACTTCGCCAGGCTCCTGCTGGGACATCTCGACCCCGAAACAGCCAGCTTTATCCCGATCCTTCCCGATGCCCCCAGAAGCTATGAAGGAAGCAGCTTAGGGATAGCTAGCAGGCAACTGCGTTCCGGGGACTTACGCCCCCTACTCTCCGTTGCCTGCTACCCCAATCTCCCTGCCATTGACCAACAACCAAAACACCAACACCATAACCAAACACTCACGGCATGTGTTACCCATGTCTTGAACCACATGTGTTATCTATGTCCTGACCCGTGCCAAAAAACCTCATTGCTTCAGCATCCCTTTCATCACCTTCATCCCTGTGAATCTCATCCTTTGATGAATCCGTCTAATCCACTCTCCCTGCTCTGTGTTGTGGAGGATCCTGTTGTCAGTCCCAGTAGCAGGCTGCGCATCTTTCAGCATCTGGAGGCACTGAAAGCCGCTGGAGTCATTGTGGAGGTGATGCTTCAGCCCAAGCGCGGGGAATCGTGGAGAGAACTTCTGAAAAAAGCCCGCACTGTCGATGC
Source organism: uncultured Spartobacteria bacterium (assembly GCA_903858595.1). GTDB lineage: Bacteria > Verrucomicrobiota > Verrucomicrobiia > Chthoniobacterales > UBA6821 > UBA6821. Next base: position 1,077 of record CAIOJL010000172.1, read on the forward strand.
CGTGCTCTGGCAAAAGGTTCTGATTAGCCAATGGAACGTGCTGAGACTCAGACGGGTGGCAAAGCGACTGCTCTTCGATCTCGATGATGCGGTTTGGATGGGAAAGAAAAACCATGTTCCCTATGTCAGCGGGAAGCAGGCAAGGCGCTTCGGGTTCTTGATGTACTTTCTGGATGGGGCCATCTGCGGAAGTCCCTATCTGGAGCAGAAAATCCGAAGCATCGTACCGAAGCTTAAGATACGCCTGATTCCCACAAGCGTTCCCGAGTTTCCTTCCAAGAATCATCGGAAAACGGGTAACACTCCTGTAGTGGTTTGGGTCGGCATGGGGCCCAACGTTTCCCAAGTAGAGGCGATGGAAGCTGAACTTCTGACATCTCATGCGGCACATCCTTTCCTGCTCCGGATCGTGAGCAACCGCCCGCCAAAATATCAGCAATTTACTTCCTGGGAGTTCATCGAGTGGAGCGAAAAGGCCGAATATCAAACCATCGCATCCTCAGATATCGGCATTATGCCGCTTGTGGATGACGGCTTTACCCGTGGCAAATGCGCCTACAAGGCGCTCCAGTACATGGCATGCGGCCTGCCTGTAGTGGCGAGCGATGTCGGGGTGAATCGTGAATGGATCGAAAAGACTGGATCGGGGATTGTGGTGAAATCGGGGGAGTGGACATTCGCCTTGTTTCAATTCCTTTCAGACCCTGACTTGCGTACGAAGATGGGAGAATCCGGCTGGAAAACTATCCAAGAGCATTTCACACACGAAAAGGTGAGTGCTCAGCTTGCGGTCTCTCTCCGCGAACTGATCGATCCTCTCACTATTCGATAAAGAGAATCCCGGCACGCCGTCGAGCATGACGGCTTCCTGGGAGATTCACCTTGGCTGCAGCCCCAGGTTGTAGAAGTGATGCAACGCGTTCGACCTCGGCAAAGCCTGGCTCGTCGATACCTCGGTTCTTCAGCCATGCATGAAGGACTCTACGTCGGAGTGCCGAATTAAGGTCTCTCATCAGCTTGACTGAGAGAGTCTCGTTCTTGGCAATCGGTAGTGAAATCGAGGAGAGAAGCTCTTCTTCATCGAAAAAAATCCGGGCGCTACGCACAATGGTTGCCTTGAAAGCAGAACCAAAAAGTTCCTCGATCAAGGGAAGAACCTTGAGACGGAGTTTGTTCCTGGAGGCATCAGCAATCGCATTGGTCAGATCTTCACGGAAACGGATTTTGCGCACTCTCAGATAATCCAGCAGCTCGTTCTTGGTTATACCCATGAGAGGGCGCTGGAGTTCGATTTTAATTTCGCCAATGCTGCGCACGGATAAGGGCTTCATTCCCGACAGTCCCGCGATACCGGAACCTCTCAGGAAATTGAAGAGACAGGTCTCGACCTGATCATCTGCATGATGAGCCAGAAACAAACTCCGCGTCCGGTGTTTCCTAGCAACTGAAGCCAGAAACTCATAGCGCGCCTCGCGGGCTGTCGTTTCGAGCGAGGATTTCCGATCCAAGGCCAGCTTTCGGACATTATCGCTACCAACCTCAGATGGCAGATTCAATTGATCTGCTAGCTTCCTGACAAAGGTGGCATCGGCCACTGAAGCTTTTCCTCTGAGCCGATGATTGAAATGGGCGACGATAAGGCTGCTATAGCCGGCTTCTAAGAGGAGATGGAGCAGGGCCACGGAGTCAGCCCCACCCGACACCGCAACGATAAGCTTTTTCCGCGGAGAGACGGAGACAAGTTCCCGCTGAATCGTTTTCGCCAGCGGCGAGATCTCGCCTTTCTTATCCGATTTGCGCGGCACCGAAATAGGGCTGAAGAGGCTCGGGTAGGATCAGCGGGCCTCCGGGCTTCGTGTGCGTTTCAAGTAGCGCGACGTAGAGGCGTGGCAGCGCTGTGCCGGAGCCGTTGAGCGTGTGGCAGAAGGCGTTCTTTCCCTCGGCATTCTTGTAGCGGAGATTCATCCGACGTGCCTGATAGTCACCGAACTGGGAGCAACTGGAGACCTCAAGGTAGCCCCCCTGACCTGGAGCCCAGACTTCCAGGTCGTAGGTGCGGGAGGACGAGAAGCCGATGTCGCCGGTGCAGAGTTCCAAGACACGGTAGGGAAGCTGGAGGAGTTGTAGGACTTTTTCCGCATCGGCAGTTAGGGACTCGAGTTCTGCCTCGGATTGCTCAGGTTTGCAGATCTTGACCAGTTCCACCTTGTTGAACTGGTGTATCCGGATCATGCCTCGCGTTTCACGTCCTGCAGATCCCGCCTCACGGCGGAAGCAGGGTGTGCAGGCGGTGTATTTGAGAGGTAGATCTGATTCCTGGAGAATTTCGTCCCGATGGATATTCGTCAGGGAAACCTCGGCGGTCGGGGTGAGGAACGCAGCCCCCTGATCGAAACCGTACATATCATCTTCGAACTTTGGAAGCTGGCCCGTTCCCTCCATGCACTCGCGGCGCACCAGTACTGGAGGTGCGATCTCGGTGTAGCCGTGGGCACGTGTCTGGAGGTCGAGCAGGAAGTTGATAAGCGCCCGTTCCAGTCGGGCACCTGCCCCGGTGTAGAGGACATAGCCGCTGCCGCTCATCTTGGCGGCCCGTTCCAAATCGAAAAGTCCAAGCCGTTCCCCGATCGCGACATGGTCCTCAGGATTCATCGGGGTCGGTTCACCCCAGTGCCTGATGGCCAAGTTGGCATCGGCATCGTAACCTTCTGGAAGTCCGAGTGCAGGTAAGTTTGGCACCCGCAGGAGAAGGTCCCGCTGTTCGGCATCCAGTTCCGAAGCGGTGCGTCCGAGTTCTTCCATTTCTTCCGAGAATCCCTTAACTTGGGTTTCCAGCTCCGAGGAGTCGCCTCCCGACTTCTTGATGCCGCCGATTTCCTTGCTCAGACGGTTCTTCTCGGCCCTCAGGTGCTGAACCCGTGTCTCGCTATCTCGGCGACGCGCATCGCAGGCCAGGATCAAGTCAATCAGATCGGCATACTGGCCGGAACGAGATGCGAGGCGTGTCTTAACTGCGGTTGCATCTTCACGGAGAAGTCGGATATCAAGCATGAAAAAAAACTAAAGGTGAAATGCTTAAGGCAAAAGGCAAAAGGTTAAAACGATTGAGGCACAGGTCAGGACATAGATGCCGAGGATGAAGCTGAAGGTCTCTAAATGGAGTGTTTAGCTTTTCAGCATGTTAGCTTTTTTCAGATGGGGTGCGATTGAAGATGCGGAACCAGTTGACGAAGTTTTTTTTCATGCTCTCCAAGAAAGAGAGGTAATTTTCGTTCCGCTCGCCGCCCAAGGGTATGGCGTTGAGCACTGCCGATACTGAGAGTTCGGAAAGCTCGTAAGCTGTGGAGCAGATGCCGGCCGCCGAGGCGTGGTGCGCGTCGCTGGCTGAAGTGCCTGCAAGACCCCGACGTGCCGCATAGGTGGCTGCCTTGGCGTTAAAGCTACGGAGGGTGACAGCGGCATTGAAGGTCTCGAGAGCCGCAAGGTCGAGCTGATCCAGAATCTCCTCGCGGATTCCAGCCCGGAACGAGTCGTAAGCATGAGGGGCGATGCAGATACCGCCCCGCTCTTTGACAACTGATGCAACTTCAAGGGCCGGGGCTCCCTTCATGTTCGGGAGCGTGATGCCAAGACAGAGGAGGTGTCCGTCTGCCGTGGAGACCTCGACTCCTGGAATGACGAGGAAGCCATTGACTGGAAGGCCATCCTCGCGCATCAGCCCAGCTTTGGTGAGATAAGTAATGGCCTCGCAAGTATTATGATCGGTGACGGCGATGCCGCTCAGGCCGCGTTGTTTTGCTGCCGCAATCATGGACTCGGGGGTGCCGCACCCATCCGCAGAGTAGTGGGTGTGAAGATGCAAGTCGAAGGCATATCGCATTCTTTCATTTTGGCGGCTCCATGGTTCCTATGCCAAGGTAAAGAAATTTTCGGACCGTTTTTACTTTTTGACATACCGTACGGCGCTTATTTGTAAGCAATGCCGATCGCGTTCAAAGAGTGGGCCCTTGTCTGCGAAGCTCTCGGGAGCGGTGAGCAGTGCCTCCTTCTCCGCAAGGGAGGTATCGCCGAGGGTAGGGGGGGATTTGGCTTCGATCACGACGAGTTTTATTTCTTTCCGACCTGGTTCCACGGTCAGGTGGACAAGATCCGTAAGGCCGATGTGGCCCTTCCCGAACAGGCCCCCGATCAGTTGACCGTGAGCTATGCAGCTCATCTCGAATGGAGTGGTCGCATTGCAGACAAAGAATCCGCTCATCGCCTAAATGAGCTTCATGTGCTCGATGCCTCGGTAATCGAGGAGCGTTTTGTCTACGATACGGGCTCTGGATCGTTGGGTGGAAACGGTATCAATGTGGCCTTTGTCCGTGTCTACAGGCTGGAACCTGCCACCACGCTTCCTATGAGTAAGGAATTCGGAGGCTGCTGCTCCTGGGTGGAGCTTCCGGAGAGAGATTTCGGAACCATGGTCTCGGTCCTGAGCGACGAGGAACACGGACGCCGCAGGGATCTTTTCGCGAAGTTGCTCGGTGTGACGTTTTGATGAACTAGCCGTGAACGATCAGGGTAGTCCGATTGAGTTCTATATGTGATGCGGAGCCGAAGAATAATTCGATAGAGGCTATATTAGAGAGCAGCAGATCCTCGAGTTCCCCGTTGGTGATATTGCCCGTGGAAATCTGCAGAAGGCGTTGGGGTTTCTGATGCAGAAGGTGGGAGACCACAAAGTCCGAGTCCTTGCTCATGACGATCCATCCCTCCTTGTCGGCAAGATCCGAGATCACCAGATCCCCGGTTCGATTGCCGTCAGGAAGATCGCTAGTGTGCCTGGATTCATGACCAGCAGCAGTCAAGGCCAGGCGCAGCGATCGTGGAAGCTGCGCGTCGAGGAGAAACTTCACGCCGCAATCGGCTCAAGCCGTTTGACACGGCTCATTCTGGCAGCATAAGCGAAAGCGGCTTTGAGATCATCGGGTTCCAGATCCGGGTAGTCCTGAAGAAACTGTTCCACCGTGGTTGGTCCGCTTAGCATTTCTAGGACGAACTCCACGGGGTAGCGAAGGCCGCGTAGGCAGGGTTTGCCGTGACAGAGCGAGGGGTCCGTCGTGATGCGTGAAAGCAGTTCTGTTTCAGACATACCCAAAACATATGATTGAAGGGCAGATTTAGCAAGAAACCCAGATTTCAATCACGAATCATCCCATCAGCACGACACCCTTCACAATCACGCTGCCGACGGCGAGTTCCGAGTTTGAAGTGACATTGAGTGCGACGCCTAGCAATGTGGTGAGTATTGCTGGGAACCTAGTGGCGATGAATGCGGCTAGATCAGCGACGCTGACGGCGGTGCAGGCGGGCGACAGCAACTACTTCGGAGTGACCAACTCAACCAACTTCGTGATTTCCCCCAAAAATAGGGATAGTACTAAAGTGAGGCTTTGTTGCCGAAGCCTATCAGATCAGGTTTTGGGTGGAATCTTTCACAGTGCCGATGGCCGAGCTGGATTTTCCGACAGGCCTCCCTATGATCCCTAATTCATGAAGTATATTTTCGTCACAGGTGGTGTGGTTAGTTCTCTGGGAAAAGGCCTCGCAGCTGCTTCCCTGGGGACTCTGCTCGAGCATCGCGGGCTACGCGTGATGCTGCAGAAGCTCGATCCCTACCTGAATGTCGACCCGGGCACGATGAATCCCCTCCAGCACGGCGAGGTCTATGTCCTTGCCGATGGGGCTGAAACGGATCTCGATCTGGGGCACTACGAGCGCTTCACCAAATGTGAGCTGACTCGTGATAACAACCTCACCAGCGGTCAGGTCTACGAGACAGTCCTCGCGAAGGAACGCCGCGGCGACTACCTCGGCAAGACAGTTCAGGTCATTCCCCACATCACGGACGAGATCAAAAGCCGTATTCGCAGCTTCGAGCAAACCGGCAAGGCCGACATCCTCATCACGGAAATCGGAGGCACCACCGGTGACATCGAGGGGCTTCCCTTCCTTGAAGCGATCCGTCAGTTCATCCTCCAGGTAGGTCATGAGAATGCGATCCTGCTCCACGTGACCCTGGTTCCCTACATCAAGGCCGCCGGTGAGCTGAAGACCAAGCCGACCCAGCAGAGCGTCGCCAAGCTGCGCGAGATCGGGCTCCAGCCCGAGGTGCTGATCTGCCGCACCGAGAAGCCGCTGGAAACGGATGTCCGTGAAAAGCTTTCCCTCTACTGCAATGTTCCCATCAGCTCGGTGATCGAGGCGAGGGATGTCGAGAGCTCCATCTACGAATTCCCGCTGATGCTTCAGACGGAGGGGCTGGATGAGAAGGTCTGCCAGCTCCTTCATCTGGACACGCGGCCGGCCGACATGGAGCGCTGGAAGATGGTCGTGCACTCGATCGTGAATCCGTCACGACAGGTCAAGATCGCCGTGGTCGGCAAGTACGTGGAGTTACAGGATGCCTACAAGAGCATTTACGAGTCGCTCTGTCACGCTGGAGGAGCCAACGACTGCGGCGTCGACCTGGAGATCGTGGATGCCGAGCAGATCGAGGCCGAGGGGGCTGAGATTTTCCTGAGCGGTGTCTCCGGTATCCTTGTTCCAGGAGGCTTTGGTGACCGTGGCACCGAGGGGAAGATCGCTGCCGCACGTTATGCTAGGGAGAACAAGATCCCTTTCCTCGGCATCTGCCTCGGCATGCAGATCGCGACGATCGAGTTTGCCAGGAATGTCTGCGGATTGGAGGGGGCAAACAGTACCGAGTTTGAACCCACGACACCGCATGCGGTCATTGCGCTGCTTGACGACCAGAGGGAGGTGACCGGCAAGGGTGGGTCGATGCGCCTCGGTTCCTGGCCTGCCTTGCTGAAGCCCGATTCGCTCGCTCACAGGATCTACGGGCAGGCTGAGATCGCCGAGCGTCACCGTCATCGCTACGAGTTCAATAACGCCTACCGTGAGCGCATGGAGGAGAAGGGCTTGGTGATTTCCGGCACGTCCCCGGATGGTTCACTTGTCGAGATCATCGAGAACCGCGACCATCCCTGGTTCATCGCCGTGCAGTTCCATCCGGAGTTCCTCAGCAAGCCCGAGGCCCCACATCCGCTCTTTGACGAGTTTATCCGCGCCTCGATCAGCTGATCCGCTAATCGCAGCAAGAGAGTTATTTCCGAATCGGAGTAAGGACTTCTCTATTCTTCTCACAATTCAGGAATTGCTTTTCGTGGGGAGAAAGCCCATCACTTGTCTGATATGAGCATGAACCAACTCGAAGCCCTCAAGCAATTCACCACCGTTGTTGCCGACACGGGCAATTTCGCCGAGATCAAGAAGTTCCAGCCCCAGGATGCCACGACGAACCCCTCGCTCATCCTCAAGGCTGTTCTCCAGCCTGAGTATCGCACGCTTCTGGACAAGGCGATCGCCGACAACAAGGGATCCAGCCTCTTCGGTTCCGCTCTCTGGAAGAAAATCATCGACGACACTCTTATCCTGTTTGGCTGTGAGATTCTCAAAATCGTCCCCGGTCGCGTCAGCACCGAAGTGGATGCTCGCCTCTCCTTTGATACCGAGGCAACGCTCGAGAAGGCTCGCTACCTGATCGGCCTCTACAAGAGCGTTGGCATCGACCGTGAGCGCGTCCTGATCAAGATCGCCTCCTCATGGGAGGGCATCCGTGCCGCTGAAGTCCTCCAGAAGGAAGGTATCAACTGCAACCTGACACTCATGTTCTCAATGCCTCAGGCCGTCGCCTGTGCCGAGGCCAAGGCCCGCCTCATCTCTCCCTTTGTCGGTCGTATCTATGACTACTACAAGGCGACTGCCGGCAAGGAATATGTCGGCATGGAGGATCCCGGTGTCCAGTCGGTCCATAAAATCTACAACTACTTCAAGAAGTTCGGCTACGAGACCCAGGTCATGGGTGCCAGCTTCCGCAATACCGGCGAAATCGTTGCGCTTGCAGGCTGCGATCTTCTCACCATCAGCCCCGACATTCTCGAGAAGCTCGAGCAGTCCACCGAGTCGATGCCCCGCGTCCTGAGCCCAGAGGCCGCCAAGGGGATGGAGATTAAGCGGATTCCTTTCGACGAGAAGAGCTTCCGTTGGCTCTTGAACGAAGATGCTATGGCCACCGATAAGCTAGCCGAGGGCATTCGCAAGTTTGGTGCCGATATCGTCAAGCTTGAGGGGATGATCGCCCAAACTTGCTGATTTCGTACTGTCCGCCTCTTTCTCGAGTTCCTAACCTAACCGCGATGATAAAAAGCTTTCTCCCACTATTTCTGGCCTTGGCCATTACTGGTTGCGCCACGGCACAGGTTCCCTCCTCGACGGGTGGCGCGGGCGATGATCATCTGGGCTCGGTACCCGTGCTGCTGGGTCTGGATCCTGTCCGTCAGGATCTGAAGCTTTCCTCATTGCAGTGTGCCCTGCTCGATTCCCTCAGGACCGAGTACAAGTCGCGTGCGAAGCAAATCACCGCGATCGGCATGGCTGATGAGGATGCCGGAATCCGTGCCAACTGGGACTTAAAGTCCTTGAGGAAGACATTCAACCAGCGAGCACTTGCCGTGCTCAGTTCCTCGCAACAGGATCGCCTCCGCGAGATCGAGCGCCAGATGCTCAAGGGCAATCTCCTGACCTCGCCCTCCGAGCAGCAGTTGCTCGGTCTCACTCCACAGCAGCTGCAGCAGCTTGCCGGGATCGCCCAATCCTCGACGGCAAAGGTCACCGCCCTCAATGCTCAATCGGCCTCTGGAAAGCTTTCCCCGTTCTGGGCCGACATCAAGCGCCACCAGATCCAGAGTGGCACCTCCAATCAGATGCTTTCTGTGCTGACCGCGAGTCAGAAAAAACATTGGCTCGTTCTGAGTGGTCAGAAGATGGGACTGCCCAAGTTCAGCGATCCAAACGCGAACACGAAATCCCTCTTTGAAGGCTATTAATCGCCAGTCGGGGCATCGTTGGAACGATGCCCCTTGCTGTTCGTTCCCAAGCCAGCAACTCCAATTTTTCAGATATCTCATGAAACGGCGTCCTTCTCCTGCCATTACTGGCACTGACTCTGGCATCCGCCCCAGCGGCCACGATCCCCGTCGCCTCGACGTCCGACAGCATCTCCTACATGCCTGTCCTGCTAAACCCAGCCGGCCTTTTGCAACGATCTGAAGCTCACCCTCATCCAGAAGGTTCGTATTGATGCGCTTAGCGCCGAGTACAGGGCCAAGGTTGGCGTTGTCTCAGCTACAGGGCTGTTCGATTTATCGTTCGACAACTCGGCTGAGAAAAAACTCGCCACCTACCAAGCTTCCTGCAATCAGCGTGTGATCAATGTAATGACGCCCGCTCAGCGAATCCGCTTCCGGCAGATTGAACGCCAGTTTGATGGTGGACTCTTTCTTCTATCTCCGAGCGAGCAGGAAATCCTCAAGTTTACACCTGATCAGCGCCATAAGGCCGATGAAATCCGCTCCGTCGACTCTGCTAGGGCCGCCGAGGTGCAGAAATCCTTTCTGGCTGGCAAGAAGTCCAAGCTTCGCAGGGAGATCGACCTGCACCAGATCCATCGCACGACGGCGCGTAGCCTGCTGCATCTGCTGACGCCGGAGCAGAAGAAGGATTGGCTCGCATCACTCGGCACCCCCGTCAGGAAAATAGGGCTTGGTCCTTTGCGCCATAGTGGCGTTGGCCTGCGCTTGCAGTAGTTCAATACAGCGGCGCTTGGCCGCCTAACTCTGGCATCAATTTACCGTCGCCCTTTTTAAGCGCTGAGTTTTGCTCTCACTTCCCAGAACATCTTCTGGTCCGCAGGAGTGAAGTTTTAGCGATTGTTCCCGTAGCTGGAACGATCTCCCTCATCCGAATAAGGCAATGCCCAAGAGGGAAGATGTGATCCGTAAGCGGGACAGGAACCGGCTTGGGATCCATCCTTCATTAAGAAGCGCTCTATCATGGCGGGGCCGTGGAGGGCCCTTGATTTCAAGACGACATGGAGGCCGTCAGGATCAAATCCCCATGCCTCAATGATCGCTTTTTTAGCAGTGATCGTGAGCAGGAAGCCCGAAGGATTACTCAGGATCAGACTAGAGCCGATGGGGAGTCCCTTTACCACGTTGAGGACTGCTGGCTCTCCGGGCTTGGAGCAGTCGATCCAACCGACTAAACCGCCAGCGCTAGTGCTGGTTGATGCCTTGGGTTGCTGGGCGGATGCCATCTTCGTGAGTTGCAGGTGCTTTCCCTCCGGTGTCATGATCACGACGTTGCCCACGGGGGCACCATTCCATCCGGGTAGGGAACAAAGATCGACCAGTGAGATTTGAGGTATGGGTGCTGCAGAGAGCGGGGTAGGGTGAGTCGCGAGCATCAGGCACGCCAGCAGGATGAGGGAGGGTGCTCTCATCGGAATCGGATCACGAGGAAACGGGAGTTCGCGTTGTAGAGTGCGGTCGTGGTGGAGTGGCCGCTGGCATTCCCGTAGGTGTAGTTGTTGGCGTGCCCCCGGCTCCAGTTGCCGTAGCGGTTGACGCCTTGTCCGTGCTGATTATAGCCGTTCCGGTTCTGGTTCCAGTTGGCATTCTGGTATTGGTTCCAGTTCGCATTGTTGGAGGTGCTGTAGCCGACAAACTCCCTGAAATCGGACTGCTGGATGACAGCCTGGCCTCCGTTCTGCATCGCAAGTTTAGCGACCGTGTTGGCACGTGGTCCCAGAGTCCAAGGACCGGCGGGGCGGCTGTCGGTGATCACTCCCACTACCTGATAGGAACGGTTGGGGGCCCCTTCTTGGTAGAGTTCGATTCCATCCACCATGCGGAAGGCGCCGCCATGGCCACGCTGGATCCCCGTTCCAGATGTCTGGAGGAATGTGGTCGTTGAGCAAGCACTCAACCCGAGCAGCAGGAGAGGAATCAGGATGAGTGCCGGATGATGTTTCATTGATTCATTGGATGCTTGGTTTTCCCATTTCGTTCAAACTGAATCGGTTGATTCTCCGGTTCTTTGTGTGCCAGTATCCAACCATGAAGTCCCCTCTGATGCTTCTGATTTTTTCCATCTTGGCGACCCTCCCGCTTCAAGCAGGGGGATTTTCCCATAAGCTGGAAGTGAACGGGCTCAGCTTTACGATCTCCTCACCGAATAAGGCCGAGGGCAACACGATCACCATCAAGCCTCATGGTCTCAAGAACGGCGATGCCCCGCTCACCCAGCCCGTCGAGGGGTTGGTGACCAAGGCCGAGATCGCCGATCTCGATGGCGACGGATCACCGGAACTCTCTCTCTACACTACCAGTCCCGGCAGCGGTTCCTACGGGAAAGCCTACGCCTGGTCCACCAATGGAAAGAAAGTGCTGACCGAGATCTTCATCAAGCCACCGGAGAACAAGGATCTCTCGGGATACATGGGGCACGATGAGTTTGCGGTGATCGAGAGCAGCTTTGCCCGGCGCTTCCCCGTTTACAAAAAAGGGGATTCCAACTCCACTCCCACAGGTGGATGGCGTCAGTTCCAGTACAAGCTGAAGCCCGGCGAAGCGGGATGGGTTCTGCAGATCAAGCGGGTCGATTCGTTCTAGGAACTTTCTAGGTGCTTGCTCACTAGGCACCGGTGAAATAACTCTTTTTGAGTGATCCTCCCACGTTTTTACCTGACACCCGCACTCGTGGTGGTGCTTCACCTGACCGGTGTGGGGGAGCTCCGTGCGTTTGACCTCTTCGGTGGCAAAAAGGAGGGTGGCACAAGGGATCAGAAGGTCGGCTTTTTTGCCGAGCGATCTCATAGTGATGCCTCCAAGTCGCATTTGCTCCAGCAGGAGATGATGGACTACTCCGACCGCTTCACCATGGCGGTCTGGCAGGCCCTCGACCAGTTCCTCCGGGGCGAGACCGATCCCCAGAAGCGCTCCGCCGCCGAGCACTGGAAGGTCCTCTACTCGGCGGCCACCATGCAGATCGCTGCCGGCCGTGACCCTGCGGGGAGTCTCCTTGATATGGCAGTTTTGACTGATCTGGCCGAGTGGTCCGTGGCCCGTTCGTGGAATCCGCAGGTTTTCGGGAAAGGGGGGGAGCCGCTTCTGGGAGCGCTCCGGGGAATGAAGAAGGATCTCGGCTCTATCCTTGAGACAACCCTCACGCCCGTGCAGCGTCAGCAACTCAACAACATCATCTCCGACTGGAAACAGCGTCACCCCGGATCCCTCTATGTGGCCGGCATCCGATTGGATGACATCTCTTCCGCCCGCGCCGGAAAGGAATCCTCCAAAGGTGGACTGATCCTGATCGCCGATGTCAGCCGCGCGGTGGGCAAGGTCGACGAGGCCTTGCAATATGGCGAGCGGGCCATGTTCTATCTCGAGCGTCTTCCCCGGCTCACCACCATGCAGACCTCCCTTGCTCTTGCCCAGGCGGGCTCCGCACCCGCCGTTCTCTCGCTTGCCGGAAGCGCCGAGAAAGCATCCTCAGCGATCACGGAACTTCCCGACAAAGTCACGGCTGCGCTATCGACCAATGCCGCCACCGTGAAGGAACTCCTCCCGGGGATCCGCGAGACCGCCATCGAGTCTCGCAAACTTGCCGAGGCGGTCGATCGCACCGTGAACTCCCCCTTGTTCACCAATACCTCGTCCGCGCCGAGTCCCTGGACGCCGGAGAGGACCGGAGCGCTGCTTGGGCAAGTGCGCTACACCCTCCACGAGGCTAATCAGCTCTCTTCATCCCTCGGCGGGGGAGGCAGCATCGTTGATGCCATCTTTTACAGGCTGCTGATCGTGATCGGAGTCGTGATCGCCGGAATAGCTGGGCTGATCGTGCTTTATCGCAGATTCATGTGATCTTTAGAAGAAATCTAACCATAACAACAATCCTATGACTTCCAAGATCCCCCTCCGGAGCCACCACTTGGCATTCGTTTTCCTCGTCACCTTGGCTTCGTCGCTGCTCCTGCCGATCAACGCCTCGGCAGGGACCAACACGTAGACCACCGGTATGTCGGTGACGTCACAGTCTATCTTGAACGCTAACTATAATGCTTCCAATAGTTATAATGCCGTCGTCCTGCTGGCGACGAATCCCGCCCAGTATCATGCGGATTTGTACGTCGACAGTGCTGTTAACATGCGACTCGGGGGGCCGGACAGCATCTTCACCTCAATGACGTGGACAAACTCTGGCCCAAGTCGGGTCACCTCCAGCATTGCCGGTGACACGCCTTATTTTGATCCGGTTCAGGGACGGAAAATGTATATCCAGAACCTCTCTATCTACAATGTCGCCCTCGATCCCGAGGGAATGGTGAACGGAGCACCGCAGCCATTCAGTGCTCCGGTCAAAATCCTCTTCCAGCCTGCCAACGGAGCCCCCACCTCCCTCACCCTGTCGAATGCCTATCTTAATGCCGGTGCCGGAATAGGAGGGGACGCGACTCCCGGAACCCATTTCACCCTTGCGGCCACAGGTGGTAGCAATGTAATCGACTACTGGGTCGGCAACTTCGGGTCCCCCGCCTCGCTCATCGTCACCAATGGGGCGACTCTTCAGTTCTTCCGGAGTGGTGAGACCTCCAGCGGTGTTCCCCTTAGTAAGCGCCTCTACTTCGGGCAGACCAACAATTCACTCATTGTCACGGGCCCCGGAAGCACCCTCCTGATCGACCGATCCTATGTAGTTTTTAACGACGAATTCTCAGTCAGTCCGACGGACTTTGTTGTCCGTGATGATGGTCAGATCAGACTCCATGACTTCCTCTCCAGTCTGGTCCTCCCAGTCCTCACACTGGATAACGGCTCGGTCCACATGGACCTCAACACCCATCTCACGCCTACCCAGCAACTCAATCTCACCAATAATAGCTCGATCTTTGCGGCTGAGGGAGGAAGGCTTCAGACGCCGTTGATCAATGTTCAGAGCGGTTCCTCAACCATCACGATCGTGGGTTATCGTGGGCAAACGGGAGTGACCACTGGGTTGTTGACCTTGGAAAATGGGGCAGCGCTCACCCTTCAGGGTGGTGGGGTCATGAGTGTGACCAACGGGTGGTTTTTCTATAGTGTCGGGTCGAATGAGCATCTCAACCTCCTTGACGGATCGAGCCTCGTCCTCTCCGGCGACTCAAGATTCAATCAATACTTTGCACCCGGTTCGCTCTTTATCGAAAAATCATCAAGCAACTCTGCCTCATTGATCATGACAAGTGGCTCAGCTTTCTTTCTTAGTCAGAATTTGCAGGTCACTAACAACGGCTTAATCGATGTCTATGGTGACAGATCAGAATTCATAGTAGTGGGGTCGGGGGCTATATCGGGAACCGGCCATGTGAGCATCGATAGTGCAGGATCTTTGAAATTTGGCGTAACGGGTAGTCATCCCGCTGGCCAAGGAGTGCTGATCACCTCGAACAGTCTGGATCTAAACTCCTTTTCAACCACCTTCATGACAATTGATCCTCAGAATCATACAAACGACACGATCGTTGTCGGGGGCAATCTCTTCATTGATAGCAAACAGTTTACCAAGCTCTCGCTCTCCGCCACCAACGACACCTTCCTCCCAGCGGGCACCAAGTTCCTCCTCATCGACCACACCAACAGCTTGTCGGTCACGAATCTGCGTTTTAACCAGGTTTTCAGCGGACTTCCGGAGGGAGGCACAGTCGGAGTGGGTCGGAATGTCTATGAGATCCGCTACAACGACACCACTGCGGGAGCCATCGGGGGATACGGGATCACCCTGAACTCGGTCGCCCTGATCTACGACTCCTACTGGGGCACCAATATCGGTGGCAACTGGACCAATAACCCCTACTGGGGTACCGCCGGCACCAACATCGGCGTCGCGCCTGGCCTCAACGGCACCAATAGCAGCTGGGACACCGCGACCTTCGACACGCGCGGGCTGACCTCGGGAACGGGCACCGTGACGCTCAATACCAACGCTCATCTCTCCGTCATGGTCTTCTCCAATGCGGCCGCCTCCTACGCGATCGGCGGGAGTGGCACCATCTCGATGGAGACCGGGTTCACGACACCATTCATCTTGAATAACGCTGGAAGCCACACCATCGGGGTAACCATGAATCTGGCCACCAACACGGCGGTCCTCCCCGATGCCGGGACCCGCCTCACCCTCTCCGGCCCGGTGATCGGCCCCGGCGGTCTCCAGAAACTCGGTCTCGGCACGCTCACCCTGACCGGTAACAATACTTACACCGGGGCGACGACTATTGAGGGAGGAACGTTCGAGTTGCTCGGCACCCACACCGGCGGAGCCCCCTACACGGTCACCATCGGTAACCTCACAGGAACCGGTTCCACAACATCGCACGTGAACGTCAACGGGGGCTCGATCACTCCCGGTGTCGGAAACACGCCCGGCACCCTCTCGGTGGGAAGCCTGCAGATCAATACGGGTGGCACCTTCAACGTCCTGATCGCCTCCACCACCCAGGTCGGTCAGGTTCAAGCGACCGGCAGCGCTGTCGTCGGGGGAACGCTCAACGCGATCCCGGTCAACGGCTGGAACATGAACTTCGGCGACCGCTATCAGATTATGACTGCCGGTGGGGGGATCAGCGGTACCTTCGGTACGATAGCCGTGCCACAGGGCTATCGCGGCTGCTTTCTTGTGGAGAACGGGGGGACAACCGGCTTCCTCCTGATCGCGCCGCAGAGCTACACCCAGTTGGCCGTCACGCCGAACCAAAGCAGCGTGGCCGCTGCTCTGAACTCCTTTACCACCGCCACCAGTGGCGACAAGCAGGTGGTCGCCACCGCACTCGACAGCCTCTCGGCTTCCCAATACGGACAGGCCTTCGATGCCATCGCCCCGACCCTCTATCAGTCGCTCTCGACGATGGCCTTTAACGCGGCCAACGCGCAGTACAACGATCTGGTCCAGCAGATGTTCGGGCTTCGTGTGGCTGGTACCGGGTTCTCCATGAGCGGGTTCGCCGATAACACCGCCATGATCCAGGAAGGGCAGGGCGACGGGGACAAGGGAGTCCTCGATGCCAAGAAGGACATCCTCCGTCCCGGAGCCGATAATCACTGGGGAATGTTTGTGGATGCCAATGGCATCTTCGCCCAGGCCAATAGCGGCAATATGCTCCAGAAGTACAACGCCCAGAGCGGCGGACTGATCGGTGGTCTCACCTATAAGTGGTGCCCTGCCGTCACTACCGGCATCTACACCGGCTACGAGGGCACCTATGCCAAATACTCCGGCACCTACTCGGGCAGCACTGTGATCGACAACGCCGTCCGATTCGGTCTCCTCGCCACCTACGGTGACCCGAGCGGCAAGGGCTTCTACGGGGACGCCCTCGTCGGTGGATCTTATAACAATTACAACGTCACCCGCGCCATCACCTTTCCGGGAATGAGTCGTACGGCGAACAGCTCACCTGGTGCAGGGGAACTCGATAGCCTTCTGGCTGCCGGATACAACTGGCGCAAGGGGAACTGGGCCTTCGGTCCTGTCTCCAGTCTGCAGTACACCTACTTCGGGATGAACTCCTTCAACGAGACGGGTGCCCAGAGCCTCGACTACCAGGGACTCAACTGGAACACCGCCAGCATGATCTACAACCTCGGAGCCAACTGCGCCTACAACTGGAAGGCCAGTCGCAACCTCACGGTCGTGCCGCAGGTCAATCTGGCCTGGCAGCACGAGTTCATGCAGAACCCCTACAACATCAATGGGAACCTTTCTGGAACCCCGGTGGTTAATACGAGCTCCGCCCCGCTTCGTGACACTCTCTACACCGGTGTCGGCGTCACTCTGGAGTTTAAGAAGAACTGGAACACCGCATTCTTCTACAACGCCGCCGCCGGGAACAACGACCTCGGCAGCCAGAACATCTTCTGGTCCGCCGGGGTGAAGTTCTAGGGTGGTTTTAAGTTGAGTCATTGCCACAAAAGGCAGGCACAGGGGATATAGAAAGCTAGAGAGGTGCTTCCTACAGTGATGCTGGGTTCCTTTTGTGGTTTCCCCTCTTGTGGCTATTGTGCCTTATGTGGCCACATTCTTTTCTGAAAACCTTGATGGACATCTCTGCGGGAAATTTTCAGTTTCTGACCTAATAGCCTACAGCCTAAACCGCTTCAGCCTTTCGGGCTTCACTTCAGCTCCGGAGGGAGGGGCAAATTCTTGATCTGTTGAACCGCGTTGCGGTGGCAGACCAGGACGGCATCGTCGGTCTCGACGACGACGAGATCGCTAACGCCGCAGAGGGCGATCGTCCGTTTGCCGGCAATGACGATGTTGCGGGTGGCATCGAGGGTGACGACCTTTCCCTTGACTGTATTGCCGTTCTCGTCGATTCCGAGGTGAGGAGGGAGTGCGGTCCAGGAGCCAACATCATCCCAGTCATATTCGGCGATAGCTGCCACGACGCTGGTGGCCTTCTCCATGATGGCGAAATCGACGGAGATCTTGGGAAGCAGGGGGAAACGTTCCGCGAGGTAGGAGGCATGATCACCCTTCGGAAACTCCAGGATGAACTTCTCAAGGTCGCGTTGGTGCCTCCTGCATTCGGTCAGGAACGTCTCTGCCTGCCAGAGGAACATGCCGGCATTCCAGCCATGCTTCTTTCCAAGGAAGAAGTCTTGTGCACGGTCGGCATGCGGCTTCTCAATAAAGCGCTCGACGGAGACGATACGGTTGGAACCGGGTGCGGCAATCGGCTTGCCGAGTTGCAGGTAGCCGAAGCCGGTCGAGGCATGGTTCGGGGTTATCGAGAATGTCAGGATGGAGGTATTAACCGCCACGAATTCCGTCGCCTCGGTTAGCTGCCTCCGGAAAGCGGTTGTATCATGGATCATGGCATCGGCCGGAAAGAGGCCAACGATAGCATCGGAATTGCGGCTTCTGGCGATGCCAGTCGCGAGTGCGGCGGCGGGGGCAGTGTCGCGCTTAGCCGGTTCGGCAATAATGTTCTCTGCAGGAAGGAATGGGACGGCGGCCAGCGTGGCCTCGATCTGGGCGACATTGGTCAGTACGAAGATCTGTTCAAACGGGACAATACCTTCAAACCTGCGGATGCTCTGTTCCAGTAGGGTCTGGTCGCCCAGGAGCTTGAGCAAATGCTTCGGAGTCGCTGTCCGGCTGGCTGGCCAGAAGCGCTCACCGCTTCCTCCTGCCATGATGAAGACTTGGAGACGATCGACTGAATTGATTGTCATGAGGATGTAGGTTGGTGAGTCTTTAAAATTATTTCGCCACAAAATGCACAAAATGCACAAATTCGAGATAAAAGGGAGAGTGCTCTAAAGCACGAGTTTTTTAAACTGGATTGTAGGAGCCCCGAAGTTCAGCAACATGCCATGACGAATTCGAGTGGCGCGTAGGTACCCCAGAACTTGGGCGGTATGAATCGGCGCAAGCGAATCACAGGCTTTGATCTCGAGAATCATTGCTCGCTCCACAATCAGGTCCGCAATATAATCGCTCAACACGGCTCCATCCAAATCAAGAACGGGAATCCTGAACTGGCGCTCGACTGCAACGCCTGCTTTTTCCAAACGATGCGCCAAACCGTTTTCATAGACCTTTTCCAAGTGTCCCCATTTCAGGAAGGAATGAAGATGAAAGGAGCAATCCCTGACGCAATCAGCTAATCGCTTTGCTTCATCATCCGTCATTTGTGCCTCTTGTGCTTTTTGTGGCGAAGGGATGGTTATCCTAGGGTCTTAAGCGTGGTCTTGAGGGTCTCAAGCTTTTCGCTCCACTTGGCGTGGCGCTGGCGGTGATCTTCAAGCACGGCTGCCGGGACTTTCTCGACAAAGCTCTGATCAGCCAGCTTGGCATTCACCTTATTGAGTTCCTCTTCGACCTTCGCAATCTCGGTATTGACCCGGGTCTTCTCGGCTTCCAGATCGATCAGTCCTTCTAGCGGCATGGAGACTGTGCCGAGATCTGTAAGGATGCCAGGCGTGCCTGCAGGGGCTAAACCTGTGATGAGTTCCACGGCGGAGGCCTTGGTGAGTGCCGCAAAGATCGCGGACTGAAGAGGAGTGAAATCTGCCTTGGGAACCAGAAGGAATCGGACCTGCTGCTTGGAGGGGATCTTGAATTCCGAGCGGAGGTTGCGCACTGCATGGACCGCAGAATAAAGCGCCCTGGTCCTCTCTCCGGCCGCGATTATCCTCTCTTGCAAAATTCCGCCGAGGTGATTTTCCCTCGGTGGTTGGGTGTAGAGAAGAAAGCCTTTTCTGGCATCCGTGGAGGAGGCCGAGGCATCGGCTGTGTAGCCGAGGTGGCGCCAGAGCTCCTCGGTAAGATGGGGCATCAGCGGATGCAGGAGTCTCAGGATCCCTGAGAGCACGATATCCATGGTGGCAAGGATGGCGCCTTTGGCAGACGACTTCTCACCATCTTCACCATTCTCACCGTAGAGAATGGGCTTGGCGGCCTCGACGAACCAATCGCAGTAGTCGCCCCAGAAGAAGTCATAGAGTAAGCCCGCCACCTCGTGGAAACGGTAGTCTGCATAGGCTCCACGTAGCGAGGTGTGCATGGTGTCGAAGCGCTCGAGCAGATGGATCGAGATGTCGGGAAGCTCGACCCCAGTGAGGTCAAGGAGGTCGGGGGAGAGATTCGCAGTCCCATGCATCTCGCGAAAGCGGACGGCGTTCCAGAGTTTGTTGGCGAAGTTCCTGCCCTCCTCGATCTGCTTCTCGTCGAACTTGATATCCTGTCCCTGGGGAGCAACGCGGATGATCCCGAAGCGGAGGCCGTCGGCTCCATACTTGGCGATTAGGTCGAGCGGATCGGGTGAGTTACCGAGACTCTTCGACATCTTGCGCCCTGATTTGTCGCGGATGATGCCGGTGAAGTAGACATCCCGAAAGGGGATCTCGCCCGTGAATTCCAGCCCCGCCATGATCATGCGGGCGACCCAGAAAAAGATGATGTCGGGTCCGGTGACAAGCACGCTTGTCGGGTAGAATCTGGAACGGACGGCCTTGTCCATGGTCTCGTGAGCCCAGAGCCAGGAGGAGAACCAGGTATCGAGCACGTCGGGATCCTGAGTCCATCCCTCGCCGGGTGACTCGATCTGGGCGCGGATTCCCTCCGGGGAATCTCCTGTCGATGATTGTGGCGGATACCAGACCGGAATACGATGGCCCCACCAGAGCTGGCGGCTGATGCACCAGTCCTGGATGTTGTCGAGCCAGTGGTCGTAGACCTTTTCCCAGCGTTCGGGGAAGAAACGAATCAGTCCATCCTTGACGGCAGCACGGGCCTCGACGGTCTTTGGATACTTCAGGAACCACTGTTCGCTGAGACGCGGTTCCACGGGGACATCGGCACGCTCGCTGAAGCCGACATTGTTCTCATAGGGCTCCTCCTTTGTCAGAAGGCCCAGTTCCTTCAAACGCTCGACGGCCTCGACGCGTGCCTCGAAGCGGTCAAGGCCCGCGAATCCCTCTCCGGCGAGATCGTTCAGGGTCCCGTTCGCATTCATGATGTCGATGACGGGGAGGTTGTGACGTAGGCCGATCTCGTAGTCGGCCTTGTCGTGGGCGGGGGTGACCTTCAGGACGCCGGTGCCGAACTCGAAGTCGACCGCCTCGTCGCCAATGATCGGAAGCAGAGCCTCGACATTCAGGGGAAGGGGACGGCGGACATGCTTGCCGATAAGATGGGTATAGCGGGGATCCTTCGGATTCACCGCGATCGCCGTGTCTCCCATGATGGTCTCGGGACGAGTAGTCGCGATCTCCAGCCAGGTTCCTGGACTCTCCACGACCTCGAGCTTGAAATGGTAGAGGTATCCCTTCTGCTTCTTGGGGATGACCTCCTCGTCGCTCAGGGCGGTGAGCGAGATAGGGCACCAGTTGACCATCCTCTTGCCACGGTAGATCAGGCCTTTTTTGTGAAGATTGACAAAGACCTCCTGCACCCTGCGCGCATAATCCTCGTCCATGGTGAAGCGCTCGCGCGACCAGTCACAGGATGCCCCGAGTTTCTTTAACTGTCCGATGATGATGCCCCCGTGCTTTTCCTTCCACTCCCAGACCTTGGCCAGGAAGGCTTCGCGGCCTAGGTCGTGACGGGTCTTCTTCTCTTCTTTGCGGAGCTGGCGTTCGACGACGGTCTGCGTGGCGATGCCGGCATGATCGGTGCCAGGAAGCCAGAGAACCTCATGGCCTGTCTGCCGGGCACGGCGGGCCAGAATGTCCTGCAGGGTGTTGTTGAGGACGTGGCCCAGTGTCAGGATGCCGGTGACATTCGGCGGAGGAATGACGATCGAATAAGCGGGAGCTGGCGATGCGGGATCGGCGGTGAAACAACCGGACTCGCACCACCGGGCATACCACTCGGCTTCGACATCGGCGGGGGCGTAGGCTTTGGAGAGTTCGGGTAGATGTTCGGACATTGGAAAAGGAAAAGAATACTAATCTGGAACTCAGGAACTCAGGAAGAAGTAAGAATGGGTCTGATCTTAAAGAATTGGGGTTTAAAGTTTCCTCATTCGAGACAGTGATGAAAAAGGAGTATTTTATCGTAAATTCTATCGAATGCTGATTTTATTTCTGAGTTCCTGAGTTTCAGATTATTTTCAGATCCATTTTGGGTGAATACGAGATCGCTCAAAACTCCTTGCAAGGATTCCCAGGTAAGGCTACATTCCGACCCTCTTAAAAAATATGACGACAACTGAAACAGCAGAAATCGCAGCACTCCGGCTGCATGAGAAGGACACCGGCAGTGCCGATGTCCAGGTGGCCAACCTCACACAGAGGATCACCTCCCTGACCGAGCATCTCAAGGGCAACGCCAAGGATCACTCCTCCCGTCGCGGCCTTCTCAGGATGGTTGCCACACGCCGCCGTCTCCTTGATTATCTCAAGGACACTGCTTCCGAGCGTTACCAGGCGGTCATCGAGAAGTTGAATCTGCGTAAGTAACGGATCGTCCGAAGGATTTCTTTTCTCTGTAGGATCTCTGATTCCAACGAATCGGGGAGCCATCACTGAAAACAGGTCCCTCCGGGCAACTCCTCCACGCAGGCAACCCTAATACCCTGACCTTCTGCATTTTCAGCAGGAGGCATGCACCGAAACACACCATCCATGCAGGCACCCATTCCGGGTGTCATCCGCATGTCGGGCGCCTACAAAACTATGCGCCTGAACCGGATCCAAGCAATCCACCCACCCAACCCCTAATTCCCATGTCACACACCATCATCACGGCCAACGTCGGCCAGAATCCCATCAGCTTCGAGACCGGCAAGATTGCCAAACTCGCGGACGGCGCCGTTGTCGTCACCTCCGGCGAGACCATCGTGCTCGTCAGCGCAGTCTCCGCCACCTCCGTCAAGGAAGGGCAGGATTTCTTCCCTCTCACCGTCGATTACAAGGAGAAGGCCGCCGCAGTCGGCAAGTTACCCGGCGGTTTCGTCAAGAGCGGAGTCCGCCC
>CAIOJL010000173.1 GCA_903858595.1 uncultured Spartobacteria bacterium
AGAGATACGACGCTGCTATACGCCACATGCCGCCGCAAAGAATGGCTATAGTATTGTTTAAATTGCTCTAAGGGGAGGTGGTAAGACTACAAGCCGTTCGCTCCACCCAATCATCCGGCAGGAAACCGAAACGAATTATTCCGCAATTTCGACAGCAACTTTCCGACCATCCTTCTCGGCGGAGGCTCTGAGAAGTTCGCGGATTGTTTGGATCGTGCTTCCTCCCTTGCCGATCAGACGACCCACGTCGGTCTGCTGTAAGGAGAGAAAGTAGGTGGTTTTGTCACCCTCCTGACGATGCTTGATCAGCACCTCGTCGGGAAACTCGACGAGCTGCTGCACCACATAGCGCAGAAACTCGTCCATACCAGTATCAATTTAGGCAGCAGGAGCCTCGGAAGCCGCAGCAGGAGTCTCAAGGGAAGCCTTGCGAGCCTTCGTGATGAAGCTCTGGACTGTCTGGGAGGCACGGGCCCCGACGCTGAGCCAATACTCGGCGCGATCCAGATTGATCTTGTAGTTGTCACCGGCCTGCTTCGGGTCGTAGTGACCGATGAGCTCGATGAACTTGCCGTCACGAGGGCAGCGCTGGTCGGCTACCGTGATACGGTAGAAGGGATGGTTGCGGGCGCCTTCGCGTCGGAGTCGGATTGCTACTGCCATGGGAGTCGGTTCGGTAAGGGTTGGTTTGGAGCGAGGCCGGGCATTCCGCTGGAAGCGAAACGGGACATCATTTTTTTCATTTTCCCAGTGTTCTTGGCCAGTTTTTTCATCTGACCAAACCTTAGGAGAAGGTTGTTGACCTCGGTGACGGAATTTCCACTGCCGCGAGCGATTCGTTGGCGACGTCGCGCATTGAGGATATCAGGGCGCTTTCGTTCGCCGGGCGTCATGGATAGAATGATCGCCTCGACCCGCTGCAGTTCTTTTCCATTCACTGCGGGACTAGGGAGATTAGCCGCGCCGGGGATCATGCCAAGCAGATTTTCAATGGGGCCCATCCGCCGGATCATCCGAAGCTGACTCAGGAAGTCCTCTAGGTCGAAGGAGGCGTTCTTCATTTTGGCCTCCAGTCGGGACATTTCTTCCACCTCGACGACTTCCGCGGCCTTCTCAACCAGACTCACGATATCCCCCATCCCTAGGATCCGACTGGCCAACCGGTCCGGATAGAAGGGCTCAAACTGCTCCACCTTCTCTCCCACACCGGCGAACTTGATCGGCTGTCCGGTGACCGACCTCAGGGAAAGGGCTGCGCCTCCCCGGGCATCGCCGTCGAGTTTGGTCAGGATCAAACCCGTCAGACCGAGGGCGGCATGGAATTTCTCCGCGACGCTAACCGCTTGCTGTCCAGTGGCGGCATCACAGACCAGAAGGATCTCCTGGGGACGAAGCAGTTCCTTCAGCCGGACTAATTCCTCCACTAACGAATCATCGATCTCGCGACGTCCGGCGGTGTCGTAGATCTCGACATTGCCGCCTTGTCTCTCACACCAGCTCTGGGCACGACGGGCGGCGGCGAGGACATCCTTCTCGAAGAGATCGGGTCGGAAAACAGGGACCTCGATCTGCTCGCCAAGTGTGGCAAGTTGGTCGATGGCGGCAGGGCGGACTAGATCGAGTGCGATCAGGAGAGGGGAACGGGCGGCCTCCCCCTTCATCGTGCTGAAGAGACCTGGGTTCTTAAGCAGTCGAGCCAGCTTGGCGGAGGAGGTGGTCTTTCCCGCACCATTCAGACCAACAATCAGAATACGGGTTGGCTTGCCGAAATTGATGGGGGATGCATCACCACCGAGCAACTCGGTCAGCTCGTCCTGGAAGATTTTGACGATCTGCTGGCCGGGCGTGACGCTTTTGAGCACTTCCTCTCCCATGGCTCGCTCCTTGACCTTGGCGATGAACTCCTTGGCCACCGCAAAATGAACATCGGCATCGAGTAATGCCATTCGCACCTCGCGCAGGGCATCGGAGATGTTCGATTCGGAGAGACGACCGTGACCACGGAGGCTCTTGAATGTCTGCTGAAGCTTGTCTGAGAGGTTGGAAAACATGGGAGCTGATAAAACTAACCTAAGACCCCTGAACTTTCCAACTCCGACAGCGTCACAGGAGCTGAGCAGGTGAAATTCTCGCAGCGGTAGAGAGTGGCTTTCCCGTCAATAGGCTTCATGCCGGCCATCGGAGGAACTCTTTCCTCAAGCCACGCCTGCCCCTCCCCGCCATCAACCAGCAGGATCACCTGATCGGGATGGAATCCCTTTCTGGAAGCCGCGATCAGCGCCTTCGCATCCGAATCTTCGGGGTTCCCCGCAATCACGATCTGGCACCCCGACGAAAGGCTGTAGCCCAGAGCCACCAGAAGCTGGGGAACTGCAGCAGGCATCCCTTCAAGAGTTCGGCCGGAAAGAGCAAAGATCCTATCCGCTTTTTTGGCGACACTTGAGTCCCCGAGCATGCGGGAGAAACGCAAAAGGTTCAGCGCAGCCACGGAATTCGCCGATGGCTCGGCTCCATCATAATCCTCCTTCATACGAACCAGCAGATGGGGGTCACCCTCGGCACTGCTGAAGTAGCCCCCCCCCTCTCGTCCCAGAAGAGACGATCCATGAGAGTCTGCAATCGCTCCGCCCACTGGAGCCAATGGATTGCAAACGTCGTCTCATACAGATCAAGGAGACCCTGGATCAGAAAGGCGTAATCCTCCGCAAATCCACGCTCCATGACGGCACCTTGGCGCCAACTGCGGCGCAGTTCCCCGGTCACGGGATCCGCCAGGTTTGTTTGGATGAACTCCGTAGCCTTCACCGCCGACTGAATGTATCCTGATTCTCCCAAAACTGCTCCGGAGCGTGCATAGGCCGAAATCATCAGACCATTCCAAGCACAGAGGATCTTGTCATCCAGATGAGGTCGTGGACGTTCAGAGCGGATAGCCAGGAGGATCTTTTTTGATCGCTCAAGCGACTCCACTACCTCTTCAGAAATCAACTCCTGCTCCTCCATGATCATCAGCACATTCTTCCCAGTAAGCTCTCCATGAGGATCGCTTGAGGGATTCACATTCCCTTCTGGCCTCACGCCATAATGCGCGCAGAAAAGAGCAGCCTCTTGGGGCGGGAGCGACGCCACAATCTCCTCCCTAGTCCAGACAAAGAAGGCTCCCTCGGCATGCTCTGTGGAGCCGTGATAGATCAGGCTGTCTGCATCCTCGGCCGAGTAGAAGCCACCCTCAGGAGACGTCATCTCTCTCTGCACATAGGTGAGGATATCGCGTACGACATCGGCGTGGCGCTCTTCGCCGGTCATTTGCCAGGCTTCCAGATAGGTGATGGCAAGCTGAGCCTGATCATAGAGCATCTTCTCGAAATGAGGCACGTGCCATTCCCGGTCGACAGAGTAGCGGTGGAAACCTCCTCCTAGATGGTCATGGATACCACCCGCAGCCATGCGGTCCAGCGTCCCGAGAACACTGCGTAACAATTTGGGATTAGGATTCGAAGATCCGGAACGGGCTTGCCTGAGCAGAAAGAAGAGCACTGAGGGACGTGGAAACTTCGGCGCAGAACCAAAGCCTCCCCACTCCACATCATAGATCCGCAGAAAATACTCCGTGGCCCTTGATAGAGGTGCCTCGAGATTAGCCCCTATCGCTGCATCGGACTGAGCGCTGGATTGAAGGGCCTTCAGCAAACGGGTTGCCTCTTGTTCAATCTTCTCCCTGCTCTGCTCCCAAAGTTGAGAGAGTTGCATGAGGACGGAGGGAAAGCCGGCCCGGCCATGTCTGTTCTCTGGCGGGAAGTAGGTGCCGCCGAAGAAGGGCTTCAGTTCGGGTGTGAGCCAGACACTCATCGGCCATCCACCACTGCCGGTCAGCCCTTGCACATAGGCCATGTAGAGACGGTCGACATCGGGACGCTCCTCGCGATCGACCTTCACATTGATGAAGTGTTTTTTCATCAGAGCGGCGATCTCGGGATTCTCGAACGACTCTTGGGCCATCACGTGGCACCAGTGGCAGGTCGAGTAGCCGATCGAGAGGAAGATCGGCTTCTGCTCCTCTCGAGCACGAGCGAACGCCTCCTCTCCCCACGGATACCACTGCACGGGATTCTCCGCATGCTGCAGAAGGTAAGGAGAGCTGCAATTGGAGAGGTGATTCATAGAATTAGGACTGTTAGGCTTTTGGCAGATTGGACTATTGGCTCAAAGAATTCTGATCGCCACACCCAACAGCCTAAAAGTCTAATAGCCCAATAGTCTCTTCTGGCGCTTATGGCAGCAGGTCCGGCTCAGACTCGGAGAACCGATTTCTCGGCGCGGGAAGGCCGAGCTTTGCATAGGCTTTGGGCATCGCCACACGCCCTTGTGGAGTGCGAGAGAGATAGCCCTGCATGATCAGGTAGGGCTCGTGGACATCCTCCAAAGTTCCCGATTCTTCACCGACAGCAACCGCGAGGGAATTGAGTCCCACAGGGCCACCGCCAAATTTATGGATCAATGCCTCGATGATCCGCAGATCCATCTCGTCAAATCCCTCGGCATCGATGTCGAGCATCTCGAGTGCCTTGGAAGCGGAATCCTTGTTCACGATGCCACCAGTCCTGACCTGTGCAAAATCCCGTACCCATCGTAGAAGATTGTTGGCAATGCGGGGCGTGCCGCGTGAGCGCCGAGCAACCTCCAGAGCTCCCTCCTCATCGATCGTCATGCCGAGCAGGCCTCCCGTGCGGAGGACGATCCTCTTCAGTTCCTCGGCCTCGTAGTAATCGAGGCGGCAATTCATTCCGAATCTGGAACGTAGCGGCGAACTGATCATGCCGGCGCGCGTGGTTGCCCCGATTAGCGTAAAACGGGCTAGATTGAGCCGGACACTCCGGGCATTCGGTCCCTGGTCGATCATTATATCGACTCGAAAATCCTCCATCGCGGGGTAGAGATACTCCTCGATGGCAGGTTGGAGGCGGTGGATTTCGTCGATGAAGAGGACGCCGCCCCGAGGCATCGTCGTGAGCAGACCGGCCAGATCCCCGGCCTTCTCGATCGTCGGACCACTCGTGGTGCGCACCTCAGCTTCCATGGCATTGCCCAGGATGTAGGCGAGCGTCGTCTTGCCGAGTCCAGGAGGGCCGCTCAATAGGATGTGCTGGAGCGGTTCGTCTCGCTGACGGGCCGCCTCGACCATCAGCAACAGACGTTCGATAGTCTTCGTCTGCCCGCAGAACTCCTCGAACATCGGAGGCCGCAACGAGACATCGAACGGCGTGTCGGGCGCTTCGGGATCGATGGAAAAATCTTCGGTGTTCATAATGGGCAATCAGGCCGAGAGCGCTTCCTCAAAGGCGGCGAGTCCGGCACGGACTCCTGCTGGATCGCGCAGGAGCGAGGTCCCCACAAGAGCGGCCTGGAATCTCTCACTCACCGCGGCGATGTTCCCGGCATCGAGACCGCTCTCGGCGATCCGGATCGTGTTCTCCGGCAAGCGATCCACCAGTAGAAAAGTATCGAGTCGGATACTGAAGTCCTTCTCCGAAGATTCTCCCTTAGCAACGAATCCCCCGGATTCCACAGGTGCCTTAAACCGACGACTGTTGATTCCAATGATCCGCGCGCTTTTGGGCAGAGCATCCACCTCCTCTTCGTCATGCACCTCGAAGAGAGTCTCCATGCCGAGCTCCAAGGCTAACTCATGAAAGCCCTTGAGCCTTGGCGCATCAAGCACACTGGCCATGAGCAGGATCGCATCGGCGCCGAAGGCTCGGGCCTCGCGGATCTGATATTCACTGATCATGAAATCCTTTCGGAGGACCGGCTTGGAAACTCTGGCTCGGATTTCCTGCAGTCGTTCCATGTTGCCGCCGAAGTGACGACTATTGGTAAGTACAGAAAGGGCCCTCACCACCGAGCTCTCTTCATAGGCATCGGGTGCCTCAGCGACATTCTCCAGCCTCATGGCTCCCACACTGGGAGAGCAGGCCTTGATTTCCGCGATAAGGCCGAAGTTCTTCTCCAGAACCGCAGGCAACGATCGCACCGGTGGCGCATCGGCGATCATTCCACGCAGGTCATCCTCGGAGCGCAAGCGCCTCGCCTCGGAGACCTCCTCCTGCACATCGGCAAGAATCCGATCGAGAATGGTGGGGAGTGGAGCGGACATGAGGCAGAATATAGTAGGCCTATTTTCTAGCCACTTACCGAATCTTACTCAAAGACTCTCTTATCAAACCACTAAGTTTAGGGGTGAGGTCAAAAAAGCTCTTTTCGGAAACCCGTCCCTCCCGGAACATCCCTTGATGACCGATCGAAGCAGCCGGGCAAACCGCGAGAGACTCTCTCCGTTATGGGGAGTGGCATTCTTGGTGATCGCAGCACTCTGTTATTACGCCTTCTATTGGAGATGTGGCCTGATGCTCAGTGGGGAGGAAGGTGTCGCTGCTGTCGTGGCCCAACGCCTGAATGGGGGGGAGCGCCCGATTGTCGATACCTTCTTGGGATACAATCTCGGTTGGTTTTATCCCATCGCATGGCTCTTTCAGTTGGTCGGGCCGAACTATCTCATCCTGAGGGCCTACTTTTTCCTTCTTGGGATCCTCTCCGGTCTGAGCACTTACTTCATTATCCGCTTGGTGACGCGGAAGAGTCTGATCGCCTTGGCAACGGGACTCGTGGTGATTCTTATGCCTGGAGTCATTGGTAGGAACTACATGGGATTGCTCGGCAATCTGGGAATGCTCGCCATTCTTGGGGTCTTTCTCATCCCTTCCCAAAAGAGACTGGGCCAGCTACTCTGGATGATTGCGGCCGGAGTCTCCACCTCTCTCGCGTGGCTTATCAGAATTGATCTTGGGTTCTTTCAGACAACCTTGTTTTTGCTCACTGCGATTCTCTATCTCTTCAAACCGGAGCCTGGGTTTTTGCGCCGACTAGGTAGCGAGGCGATTGCCATCCTCATTCTTATCGGGTCTTTTCTGGCCATCCAGGGGCCGGTTTACCGGGATGCCATCCAACACGGATTCGGGCCGCAATTTGCACAACAGTATTGGGTCTGGCCATCATTGATTAGAAACGGCGCCTTTCAACTCGCGCGTCAGCTCTCAAAATCACGGAATGCGCCAGCCGTCACGCCCCCTACTCCCGTCTCCCACGAGGAGAACGATTCCTCCTCTTCCGTTTCCTACAACGATGTCAGCTTGAAACGTCCTCCCCTGAGCGACATCCTCCACGCGCCTAAATTCAAAGACCGGGTCTTCGCCCTCTTGATTTACCTGCCGGTCCCTGTAGCGCTTCTCTTCATCGGTTGGGGACTTTTCTCGATCCTCAGTTCCTGGATTTCACGCAGTCTTGGATGTTGGCAAAGCGGGGGCATTCTCCTTGTCTCGACAGGCAGCGCCCTTGTGCTCTTCCCCCAGTACTTCTTCTGGCGGCCTGACATGGTTCATTTGGCGGAGTTTATGGTGCCCTTCATGGTGACGCTGGTTATCGGACTCTGGCTTGCAGCATCAGCGTGGCGGAACTCTGCGTCATGGAAGCGCCCCCTGCTTTTACTAATCATGATTCCGGCATCCCTTGATCTTGGACTCTATTCCATCAAAGGCTGGCAGACCGACGGTGCCGGAAGCATTGCCGTCTCTCGGAAGAGGCACCTTGAGTTCACGGCACTCAACGGCGTCCATGTGAAACTGAATCCACAGGAACTTGCACGCGACACGATGCTACGTGACGTGATCCTCAGCCACTCCAAACCGGGTGACTACGTCGTCTGCTATCCCTACTTCCCGATGGTCAACTTCATGACCGACCGACCCTCCTACGAGTACAACCTCTATGCTGACAATGCCCTCCCGTCTCCGCAATTCTTTGATCAGGCCAAACTCAATATCGAACGCTACCATCCGGCTGTGATCGTCATTGGCACAGGAAAAGTGAACGATACCGAGTCCTCCCGCTTTCAAAACTGGGCCTTCAAGACCTATGCCTACATCAAGGAGCATTGCACCTTGGTTGCCTCGGACGATGAGGTGGAAATTTACACCCTCAACCAGGGATCACTTCAGCCTCTTAAGAAACCGCATTGATCAGTAACTGCTCATACTGATCGAGCGAGTGATTCAGATCAAACCCACTCGCCAAGGCCAGCGAGGCAACCCGTGCCTCCCTCAATGCGATGGGGTTGAGTAGAAAGGATTTTAAGGCAGCGATACATCCCTCTGCGCCTTGGGTGAGTTCGAAGAGCCGTGCATTCACATGCTCTCCGGTCTCATGAGATACATCGGCAAGGCCTCCGATGCGACTGCCGACAATCGCCATTCCGTGAGCCAAGGCCTCCACGGCCACCATGGGTAGCCCCTCGGAAAGCGATGGGATTAGCAGAATATCGGATCCCCTCATTGCCTCGCTCACCTCGTCGGCTGAGACCCATCCCTGAAAATCAATTCGATCCGTCAGACTCAGTCGCACGACCTCCTCTTTGGCCTCGGCAAGCAGGGGGCCATCTCCGATTATCGTGCAGTGCCATGGCAGATCCTTCATCCATCCCAGGGACTGAATCGTCAGGAGTGGATTCTTTTGCACACTCATCCTGCCCACCATGAGTAGCCGAGTTGGTTCATGGGCTCCCAGCGTAGGTGGCGGTGGAATCTCCATCCCGTTCAGGATCACCTGCGGCATGATCCCGTAAGCCTTTTGTGCAAGTTTGGCGACGAAGCTACTGACCGCCGTGGTGGCCGCCGCGTCTTTCCAGATCGGGACGGTGAAAGGCTGAATCCAGCGAAAGAGTCTACCTGTCTGCTCGGGCACACCTCCTGGCACATCCCCAAGATGAGCTGTGAGAACATAGGGAATACCTGTGAGCTTGCTGGCGACCCAAGCAACGGCCCCCGTCGGAACGGCGAAATGGGCATGAATCACATCGGGCTTCCATCGAAGTACTTCGGCTATGGCGACGGGAATTGCCACAGCGACCCAAGCTGCCATCTCCGGCACACTGCAGGTATCCTCACGCTTGCGAAAGGCTCTAAGCCTACGGACTTCCATCCCCTGCTCGATGGACTCGATGGGCAGATGGGCCATCCCACTGGTCAGCACACGGACTTCATGCCCTTGTGCGACCAGGCCCGCACCGACTTTTGCAGCCAGCCGGCCACCTCCGCCCCCGATGGGAGGGTGCTCGTAGTTGAGGATCAGGATTCTCATCGGACAAAAACGGTTTTCCTCCACTCTGCCAAAACATGCTGGCACCAGAGGAAGAGCCTCTCATCGCCGCGACCCGCCCGGTGGGAACTCAATGCTTTCTCCACAAAATTTCCGGCTATCCCTGCGGGAATTTCCGGCACAAGCCCCCCCTCGCTGAACCACTGCCCGAGGGGCGTGCCGAATCCTTTCTTTTTCCGGTAGAGAATCGAGGCTGGCAGGACAGGCTCCAGCGCCTTCTTGAGGATCCACTTGGTCGTCCCGGCGCGAAGTTTCACCGAGTGTGGGAGCTTGCGGGCGAAATCGACAACCTCGAGATCTAGAAACGGAGAACGGGCCTCGAGCCCGTGGAGCATGCTGGCTCGGTCCACCTTGGCCAGAATGTCATCCTGCAAATAGAGGCGGGTGAAGAATTGAGAGGCTCGATCCACCGGATCGGCATGCTCACCTGCTGATTCCCATGCCTCGATTGCCTCGCTGAAGAGTTCCTCGGGTGGTGTGTGGTCTCCGAAATATTCGTCGATTTGCCTTGGCTCCAGGGGGCCCATCCAGACGGGCAGGCGAAGCCTC
This sequence comes from uncultured Spartobacteria bacterium, assembly GCA_903858595.1. Taxonomy (GTDB): domain Bacteria; phylum Verrucomicrobiota; class Verrucomicrobiia; order Chthoniobacterales; family UBA6821; genus UBA6821. Next base: position 9,757 of record CAIOJL010000173.1, read on the forward strand.
TCGTCATAGGAGAGTCCGCGGAGCATCCGCTTGATCTTGAAGTCGAGGCTGATATTGGCATGCGAGACAGGCAGGCGGGCGGCCAGCATGCGAATCGCCGGATGGAGGGCCCGAGGAACCAAACTCGAGTAGAGGTCAGCGGTATGGAGGGCCTTGAACGGATCATAGCCGGCAAAGAGCTCGTCGCCTCCATCTCCACCGAGAGCCACGGTGACATGCCTTCTAGTGAATCCGCAGAGAAGCCAAGTAGGCAACAGCGACCCATCTCCCATCGGTTCATCCAGTCGTGCCAGCAGACCCGGGATCAGCTCCCTAGCGCGTGCGAGATCAAGAATCTCGGATTCATGGACAGACCCGATGAAGGCAGCTGCCTCGCGGGCGTAGGGGAGCTCGTCGAAGCTGGGATCAGTGAACCCGACACTAAATGTCCGTAGGCGCCCCGCCGGCAGATGCCTGGCCGCCAGAGCCGCGATCGCCGAGGAATCAATCCCTCCGCTCAGAAAAACCCCGAGCGGGACATCGGCCATCAGGCGCCGCTTGACGGCCCCGTCTAATTTCTCAAGCAACTCTTCGGCCCAAATACCACACTGGGCATTTGTAGGTTCAGCAGAAGAAGGCTCCAGACAAAACTCCCACCACTTGCGCGCAACCCATTGACCGCTCACAAGATCGAGCGTGCCACACCGCCCCCCGGGTAGCTTTCCAATCCCCTCGATCACCGAGTGAGGTGCCGAGATATATCCGTAGGCGAAGTATTTTTTGAGGGCGATGGCTGACTCGTTTCTCGGTGACTGCGGATGCCGCAGCAGGGCCGTCAACTCGGAGGCAAAGGCAAAGACGCCATCTTTTTGAAACCAGTAGAGCGGTTTTTTCCCGAAGCGATCGCGAGCTATGAAAAGTTTGTTGTGAACTTTGTCGAAAATGGCAAAGGCGAACATACCGTTCAGGCGGTCCAGCATCCCCTCACCCCACTCACGGTAACCCTCGAGCAGGACTTCCGTGTCGGAATGATCGCTCTGGAACAAATATCCCTTGGACTGAAGCTGAGCCCTCAGCTCACAGTGATTGTAGATCTCACCATTGAAAACGATCACCAGATCATTATCGGACGTCTCCATCGGCTGCGCTCCCCTAGAGAGATCGACAATGGCAAGACGACGGTGTCCGAGATGCATTCCTCGTTCCGCATCAACGAAATACCCTTCAGCATCCGGCCCGCGGTGGGCCAGCGCGCGGGTCATTCGTTCCAGAACCTCCCTGTCACCCGTGCCACGGGAGGCGACGAATCCCGCGATCCCGCACATCAGCTCTGTGGAAAATTCCTGGTCTGCTTTACCAGGTAGATCGACTTATTCTGACTTTCGTGAAAGGTGCGGGTGATCATCTCGGCCAGCAGGCCCAGCAGGACACAGAGAATCCCTGTCATGAAGGAGAATACTGTCATCATCGGAAGCGGAGTCGCCGTGAAGTAGTATCCCTTGTACCTCATCCAGAGCGTCAGAACCGCGAACACAGCCGAGGCAACAAAGAAAATGCATCCCCAGAGACCGAAGAGGTACATCGGCTTCATCATGTACTTGTCCAGGAACTTAACCGTGACCAGATCCAGGATGACCTTCAGAACGCGCTCGAGCCCGTATTTCGAGTTGCCGGTGGTGCGGGCGAAATGATTGACCGGGATCTCGGTGATGCGGGCTCCATGCCACTTCGCGTAGATCGGCAGGAAGCGGTGCATCTCACCATAGAGCCTGACATCCTTCACCACCTCGGCCCGGTAGGCCTTGAGTGAGCATCCAAAATCATGGAGTTGCACCCCGGAGAGCGCCGAGATGAGCTTGTTGGCCAGCATGCTAGGCAGATTACGCTGGAGGGCGCTGTCTTGGCGGTCGCGCCTCCATCCGGAGCAGACATCGTAACCCTCCTCCAGCTTGGCCAGCATCTTGGGGATGTCCTCGGGATCGTTCTGGCAATCCCCATCCATCGGGATAATCACATCGCCCGAGGCATGGTCGAACCCGGCCATCATCGCGGCCGTCTGGCCGAAGTTACGTCGGAAGTGGACCACCTTGGCTTCCGGATGTTTTGCGGCCAGGCCATCCAGCATGGCTGCGCTGCCATCCGTGCTGCCGTCATTCACGAAGATTACCTCGTAGCGGCGCCCGAGATGATCCATCACCTCCTTGATCTTTGCAAACAGGGCCTCGATGGCCCCGTGTTCGTTATAGATCGGAATGGTAATGGAAATCATGTCGTGCGGATTAAACATTCAGAAAACCGCAAGCCTTTTGCGAGGTCAAGGTTGGCGAAGACTCGGGGGATAGGAAATAGGCTACACCCGTGGTTGAAGACATAGGGAACACCTGCCGACATGCCGTGAATGAAGATACGCAAATCCCTTACTCCTTAACCCCTTCTTCTCGACCAACAGAGTCGTAGTATAAGTCATGGAGACCATACTTTCGCTACTGGCAGGCGGAATCGCCGGCACGTTCGTGATGACGTCATTCCTTCTGCTTCCGCGTTGGATAGGGTGGGGGAAGATCGATGTGATTCGCGCAGTTGGGTCCCTGATGACGGGTCGCCGGGAGAGGATCTTCAGATTGGGCCTTTGGCTCCATGTCGCGATGGGTATTCTCTTTGCCTTTCTCTACTCGGGATTTCTGCATCTCTCCCGCCTCCCCTTCAATGCCATGACAGGGCTGCTGCTCGGCAGCCTGCACGGAGCGATTATCATGCTGCTTGTCTGCATCGTGATCATGGAGCATCACCCGATCGCGGGATATCATGAGAAGGGACTGGGTACCGGACTGGCGCAGCTTCTGGCCCACATGCTCTATGGAGCAACGCTTGGTTGGATCGTCTCGTTAATGCAGTGATCACACCATCTGTGGTGGTCCGGATATTACAAAAGACGGAAATGCCACAATTTTTCTGTTGTGCAACCAAAACGCGACTGCAATACAGGAAGACGAGTTGAACAACTCCCGTGACCAGATTGATTCGAGTTGGTTTAAGCATCTCCGATCGGAGATCGCGCAGAGGCATCTTCGTCGTCCCATAATTCCGTGACTTCACGCCACTTCCATGTTCCGTGAATCAAAACCTCATCACCATAAAAACACCTATTATGCATCCAACAGCCCCACTGGAAAACTCCGAAGAACAAAGCGTCCTACTTCCGCCAACTCAGGCCGCCGGCAAAGGGAAACGTAAAAAAAAAGCGCCTGCAGTGAAGAACTTCGTCCTGGATACGAATGTCCTGCTTCATGACCCGTATTGCCTGAACCGGTTTGAGAACAACCATATCTTCATTCCGGTGGAGGTCCTCGGTGAGATGGACAAGTTCAAGAACGAGCAGACCGAGCGCGGGGCCAACGCCCGGACCGTGCATCGCTTCCTGACCCAGACCTTCGATCATCAGACCAACAAAGTGATCAGCGGCGTTCCGACCGCCGGGGGAGGGACCGTTCGCATTTTCATCAACGATGCGTTGAACTCCGAGCATCCTTCCGCCGCGATCAGGCGGTTCATAGAAATCTTCCCTGACAAGAGCCAGGTCGATCACAAGATCATGGCGGCCTGCCTCGCCCTCCAGGAACAGGAGAAGACCCCTGCCATCCTCATTACCAAGGATCTGAACATGCAGCTCAAGGCGATGGCCCTCGGGATCACGTGCCAGGATTACCTCAACGATAAAGTCTCCGCCGAAGATGCCGAAGAGGGGGAGCTCCGTAAGATCCAGGTCGAGGCCCATGAGCTTCAGCGCTTCGGAAGCGCCCAGAGCATCGACCTGGAAGAGAGCCGCACCGGTCAACTCGAGATCAACGAATACGTCCTCTTCGAGGCCTCCGAGCAGAAGCTCATGCCGGCTCGCCATGTCGGCGATGGCCACTTCCAGCGCCTTAAGGTTCCCCAGACCCTCCAGATGCCGCGCGGCATCGAGCTTCGCCCGGCGAATCTCGGGCAGCTCTGCTTCCTCGACGCCCTGCTCGACCCCTCCATCTCACTCATCACCTGCTATGGCCAGGCCGGAACGGGCAAGACCCTCATGGCCGTCGCCGCAGGTCTCTACCTCACAGGACAGCGCGAATACAACGGCATGACCGTCAGCCGCCCTGTGGTTGCCATGGGCGACACACTCGGCTTCCTGCCCGGCACCCTGAACGAAAAGCTCCATCCCTGGCTCCAGTCGATCTACGACGCCTTCGAGGTGCTTCTCCCACTCCATCCCCAACGTGCCGAGAGTGCTGTCGTTCAGCATGCCTCCGAGCGAAAGAAACAGAAAAAGCAGTCTCTCCAGCAGACAGATAATAACGGGGGAGGACAGACGCCCCCGCTCAAGCCCTACGAGCAACTCATCCAGCGTGGACTCCTCGAGATCGAGGCCCTCTGCTACATCCGCGGCCGCTCCATCCCGAATCGCTTCTTCGTCCTGGACGAGGCCCAGCAACTCACCCCTCTCGAGGCGAAGACCGTCGTTACCCGCATGTCCAAGGGATCCAAGCTTGTCATGGTCGGCGACCCCGCCCAGATCGACAACCCCTATGTCGACCGCCGCTCCAACGGCCTTGTCCATACCCGCAACAAACTGCGAGGCCATAAACTCACCGCTCACATCTCCCTGACCAAGGGCGAGCGTTCACCGCTGGCCGAAATGGGCGCCACGTTGATGTAATGTTTTTGCTGTCAGATATTTATTAAATTCCCGAAATGCCTGCTTTCAAGATCCAACCTATCAGGATGATAGAGAGGAGAGTATAAATAATATAATATTATAGTATAACTAATGAGTATCGGTTTGTTTTTGAATATCTCTATAATTGTAACCTTATTAAATTCTGTTGTTTACGAGTTCAGTAAAAGCTAGTAAATAGATTTCGTGAAAAAAATTCTTTCCAAAAGAAAGACCGAAACAAAAATCCTCACCGGTTTCCGCATTCATCCCGGAATCAAGGCGCTAGCCGTACAGGCTGCCACCGAGGAAAATCGATCTTTCTCGAACTATCTTGAGAACCTGATCCACAAGGATCTTAGTGCGAGAAGAACCCTGCCGATCAGTCAATACCCCCGATAGATGCGGTCGGGAAGCGCTTTAGCGCTTCCCCGGCTCCTTTTGACGGGCAAACAGTTCCAACGTTCTGTCTCGCTCTGCGGAGTGATCCAGCATCGGCACAGGATACCCCGGTGCGATGGAGCATCCATCCAAGGATGGATCCAGCAAGGAGGCATTGGAGACATTCCTTAACTCCGGAATCCAGGTCCGGATATACGTCCCCTCGGGGTCGTAGCGCTTAGTCTGGCTCCAGGGATTCTGAATGCGAAAATACGGGGCCGCATCGGCTCCCGTCCCGGCGCTCCACTGCCATCCGCCGTTGTTGCTGGCGATTTCGCCATCCACGAGGGAGCGCATGAAAAAGGCCTCCCCGAGACGCCAGTCCAAATGCAGGTCCTTGGTCAGGAACATCGCCGCGATCATCCTTGCGCGGTTGTGCACCCAGCCTGTCGCGGCGAGCTGACGCATCGCCGCATCGACGATCGGGAAACCCGTCATTCCCTCGCGCCAGCGTTGGAATGCCTCCGAGCTATCGGGGTAATCAGGCAAGCCGGGCCACTTCATTCCCCGCCAATTGGAGTTGAACTCGTGGTCCAGCAACTCCGGATAATGCCAGAGCAGCTGCATGTAGAACTCTCTCCAGACGATTTCGGCCAGAAACTTCATGGTGCTCTTCCGACCCTCGGTAGGCAGACTTTCCTCCACCTTCTTTGCTGCAGCATAAATCTGACGCGGCGAGATCAGGCCGAAGCGAAGATCCTGCGAGAGATGCGAGGTGCCGTTCATCCCCATCAGATCGCGTTGCTCACCATAGGAAGCCATGGACCCGGCAACAAAGACCTTCAAGCGTTCGCGGGCGGAGCGCTCTCCCGCATCGGGGAGCGTGGCGGAGGAACTCAGTCCCCAATCGGAAAGTTGGGGAAGTGGACGGGATGCGATACCGGAAGGAGTAACGAGTTTTTTGATCGCAGGCCCCGGAGAGGGCTTTGGCAGGCCGAACCAGACCTTGGAATAGGGAGTGAAGACCCGGAAGATAGTTCCCTGACCCGTCAGCACCTCATGCTGCTCATGGATACAGACATCCTTGTGCAGCAAGAATTCTATTCCCCTCGGCTTAAGCAGGGATTCCAACCGAGCCTCAACAGCACGCCCAAAGGGGTCGGGATCGCGGTTGGCAAAAATCGCTGTCGCTCCCGTCTCGGCGAGCAGTTTTTCCAGTTCCTTCACAGCATCGCCGCGCCTGATGATGAGCCGACCACCGATGGCTTCCAGATTGTTAGCCAATGAGGCCAAGCAGCCGCAGAGGAACTGCTGACGTGCCGGGCCGGTCCATTCGTGCGATCCCTTCCAGCTGCTCGTTATGTAGACCGGAATGACTTCCCCGTCAGGACCCGCGGTAGCAACCGCGGCTGAAAGCGCGGTATTGTCGGTGATCCGGAAATCCCGGCGGAACCAATGGACGACGCGTTTCATTTCCCGATCGTAACGGACCACTCAATCACGCGCGCGGGGGGAACCGAGTGTTCCCAAGATCGTGCATAGGAAAACCTGAAGATCATCTTCCCGGAAGCCACGGCTCGAAACTCCCAGAATTGTTCTCCCCCCACTCCCACCATACCGAGGCTATGTTTTGACTGCTCAAAACGGGATTCTCCCGACAGTTTCACAAGACCCGGCGGCGTGCAGAGAACACTCCAGGAATATCCGGTGGTTGGATTGGCCGGGAGATTTACCCTCAGGTGATCTCTCTTATGGAGAACCAGATCCTTGCCGGCTTCACCCTCACCGACATCCATCCGGTTAGCCAGGGCAATAACTGGAAGCAGCACCAGAAAAAACCCAACGATCAAGGAGGCTTTCATGCAGCAAAAGAATGCTCTCCCCAATGAAGAACGGAAAGGCGTTTTTCTGGCTGTCTCGCCGGCTTTATTGCAGTTAGCCTCCGGGATCGTGCAGAAGCCCGAGACACTCTTTCTGATCGCCGGCAACGGTTCCTACCCCCGACTTGCCGCCAAGGGCGCGCGGGAGGCTGGTGTCTCTAGGATCGTGGCCGCCGCCTTCGAGGGGGAAACCGATCCGGCGCTGGCGGGCTTTGTGGATGAGATCCACTGGATGCACGTTGGCCTACTCGGCCGCCTGATCACTGCCGCCAAGAAAAGCGGGGCCACCGCCTCGATGATGGCGGGCCAGATCGCCCCGGGAAATCTCTTTGACCTGCGGCCCGATTTTCACGCCCTGCTCCTGCTGTCCAAGCTGAAGGAACGCAATGCCGAGACACTCTTCGGGGCGATCGCCGGTGAGCTCGAGAAGGCGCGCATCCCCCTGCTGATCGCCACGACTTTCCTCGAAAAGCAACTCTCCAGCGAAGGTCTCATCGCTGGTCCCAAGCCGAAAGACCGACTTCTGGAGGATATTGCCTACGGTCTCAGTATCGCCAAGGAAGTGAGCCGCCTCGACATCGGCCAGACCGTCGTCGTGAAGAATGGAACAGTCCTCGCCGTCGAGGGATTTGACGGAACCGACTCCACTATCCGCCGGGGAGGCGAACTCGGGAAGGGGGGTGCCGTCGTCGTTAAAGTCTCAAAACCCCATCAGGACATGCGCTTCGATGTCCCGGTGATCGGCCCCCGCACGCTGGAGACGGCGGCCGAGGCCGGAGTCGTGGCCATCGCCTTGGAGGCGGGACGAACACTCTTTCTCGACAAGGACCACGTCCAGTCACTCGCCACCCAACACAACATCACCCTCTGGGGAATCCCATCATGAAGACTATCCGCGCCGGCGTCGTCGGACCAGGCAGCATCGGCATCAACCACGCCCGCATCTACAGCGAGCTTCCCGACTGCGAACTTGTCGCCATCTACGACGCCAACCGGGCGAATGCCGAAAAAGCAGCATCGAAGTACGGCGGCAAGCCCTGCGCTTCTCTCGAAGAATTCGCGGAACTGGTCGATGTCGCCTCCGTGGCCACCCCGACAGAATCACACCACGGGGTCGGCACCTTTCTCCTGAAAAAAGGCAAACATCTCCTGATCGAGAAGCCGATCGCCACCAGCACAGCCCAAGCCCTGGAACTCGCGGCCACTGCCGCCGAGAACAACTGCATCCTCCAGGTCGGCCACATCGAGCGCTTCAATCCCGGTCTTGAAGCCCTTGAGCAGCAGCTTGCCAACCCGCGCTTTCTTGAGGTCACGCGCCTTTCCCCCTACCCGAACCGGAGCATGGATATCGGGGTCGTCCTGGATGTCATGATCCATGACCTAGAGATCCTGCTTCATCTGGTCCGCTCTCCGGTCATCAGCGTCGATGCGGTCGGCATCGCCGTCCTCAGCAAGGGGGAAGATATCGCCAATGTCCGTATCCGCTTCGAGAACGGCTGCGTCGCGAACCTGACAGCCAGCCGCATCAGTCGCGACAAGGTCCGCAAGATTCGCATCTTTCAGGAGGATGCCTATCTCTCGCTTAACTACCAGAAACAGAGCGGCTACATCCTGCGTCTCAACAAAGGCGCGATCAAGCGGGAGCGGGTCAAGGTGGTGAAGGGCGAGGCCCTTCAGCGCGAACTCGCCGCCTTCGTCACCTGCGCCCGGGAAGGACTTATTCCCCGCGTCACCGGCCGTGAAGCGGCCGCCGCGCTCGATCTGGCCATCCAGATCACCAGGCAGATCGAGGAGGCCGACCCACTCAAAAAGACCACACCCCTTATCGCATGACGCAGGAGGGCAGGCATCTGGCCATCGTTGCCGGTGAAGCCAGTGGCGACATGCACGGAGCAGCCCTCATGCACTCCCTCCGGGAGCGTGATCCTGCTATCCGCTTCACGGGCAAAGGTGGCCCGAAGATGGGGTCCGAAGCCGTTGCCTCTGGAGGCACCATGGACAACTGGATCTCCGAGGCCGGAGTGCTTGGGCTCTGGGATGTGCTCCGCCACTACGGCTATTTCAAAAAAAAATTTGCGTCACTGCTCGACGAACTGTCTTGCGACCCCCCCGAGGCGGTGATCCTGGTCGATTACCCCGGATTCAATGTGCGCCTAGCCAAGGCGATCCGGAAAAAGAAGATCCCGACAAGGGTCATCTACTACATCAGCCCGCAGGTCTGGGCCTGGAACCGCCGGCGTATCCCCGAGATGGCACGCGCACTCGACCTGATGATCTGTATCTTCCCCTTCGAGCAAGGAATCTACGAATCCTCAGGGCTTTCCACTGTCTTCGCCGGTCACCCGATGCTCGGGGAACTGCATCCCGTCCCCGTCGCACAGCGCGATGAGACCCTTCTCGGGCTCTTTCCCGGAAGCCGCGAACGCGAGGTTCGCAAGATCTTCCCGGCCATGCTTGGTGCAGCGCGACTCATTCTGAAGTCACGACCCGAGATCCGGATCGAGGCTGCTGCGGCAACGCCGGCCCATGCGGAACTCATGCGCGCGATGGCATCCGGGCAGAATGTGCAGATGACCATCACCTCGGGCAACTCCAAGGACCTAATGCGCCACGCGGCAGCCGGCCTTGTTGGCTCCGGAACCGCAACGCTCGAGGCCGCCTGCCTGGGTCTTCCCTATGCCCTAGTCTACAGGGTCGCCGCCTTGACCTATGAGGTCGGCATCCGGGTCATCCGGGTCCCTTATCTGGGCATCGTCAACATCCTGGCCAACCGTCCTGTGGTAAGGGAATTCATCCAGCATAACGCCACTCCGGCCGCTCTTGCTGACGAGGCCTTGAGACTACTCAATAGCACCGAGGCCAGGGAACGACTTGCGGCGGATCTTGCCTCTGTCGTGACCTTGCTGGGGGATCGCAGCGAGCACCCTGCCTCGGTAAGGGCCGCTGATGCCCTGCTTGAATGTCTGGATAAACCGGCGAAACAGGTTCATTAAGAAATAATGAGTTTACCAAAAGAACATCTCGAGTCGCTCTGGGCTCCTTGGCGCGTGGAATACTTCAGTCGGGAGCGGACCACCGGAGAGGACTTTCTTGCTGAAGCTGCCACGACCAGCGATGACGCGGCCCATTTCGTCGTCTGCCGTCGAAAGAATGCCTTCCTGATCCTGAACAAATACCCCTACTCCTCGGGTCACCTCATGGTCGTCCCCTACAGGAGGACCGGCCGCATGGAGGATCTCTCCACGGAAGAGGCCCTCGACGTCTGGAACCTTGCCATCCATGCCCAGCATCTCCTGCGGGAAGTCACGAAGGCCGAGGGGTTCAACGTGGGATTCAATATCGGCATCGCCGGAGGCGCTGGATTTGAAGATCACCTTCATTTGCACATTGTTCCCCGCTGGAGCGGAGATCAGAACTTCATGCCGATGCTGAGCGGGACGCGGATCATTCCCGAAGGCCTACAACCCCTCTACGAGCGTCTTGTCGCTGCCGACAGGGCCCCTGCGGGAACGGAGATTTGATCAAGACCTCAATGAGTTCCAGATTTTTATCTCTTCTTCTGTCTTGAGTCCCTTCACCACTTTGGTGAACACGTTTTCTCTGTTTCCCCCATTCCATTGTATAAATTGGGATAACCTAAAAAACGCACGGTCAAAAAAGACTCCCCCTTTGACATTCCCTCAGGCCGGCCGGATGGGTGTTGCATGGAGACCAGAAGAAAACAGCGCCTCTGGGGAGATCTAGGTAACTGCTCAAGGCCAGTCTTTTTGTTTACACTCTTCAAACCTTGATGAAGAGTTAGTTCAGCGGATCGACCCCATCATGCCAACATCCCGCATACCCCAACGCCGCCGAACGATTGCCGAGGCTGGTTTGACATTGATCGAGGTGATCATCGCCATCGGGGTCATCGCCATCGTGATGATCCCCCTCATCGGCCTGATCGCCTCCGGCCAGATGAGCTACCGCCAAGCCATCCAGGGAAGCGTGGCGGCTGTCATCGTTCAGAACATCCGCTCGGTCTCGGCAGGCATCACCAACACCAGCATGAGCACCAATTTGTATTTCACCGACCAGGGAACCTTGCTGACCAGCAGCAATAACGCGCTCTGGAAGGCCGTCATCACCAGCACGACCAGCAGTACGATTGCTGCTCCCAGCGTGCTAGTTAATAAATATTCCATTATCTACATCCCCGGAGGGCAGACGAATTACCAGGGATTTATCCACATCGTCCCGCGGTAGGCCAGAAACCTCGGGGGAGTCGGCGTCATTGTGGAGGACACTGGTGCTGTATCAGGCCAAGTTGATGCACTACTCCAGACTTTTTCTGCTTCACAACATTACCCACTCCAAACTGCGAGGGGGGATTTTTTTCTACTTTGGTACCCCTGCGTTGGTCTTTTGGAAGACTGGACCCACGGTCGGGATGCCGTTGGCGAGCAATTCCCCTTCATGTGCACCACGGCCACAATACGCGCCCACGTTAGGAGCGACGGTCGACGACACGGGTTTTCCCCAAAAATCCCTGCCTCCGTTGTTGGTCATCACTAGCCCGGCATTCAGGCATGGTGAATTTGATTGCAATTGGAAGCCGGCCGGACTCACCCCCCCCTTGGGGACGGTGAACATGTGGTCAGCAAGGATTGCATTGCTATCGACCGGCGCGGCCGCTGCACCGCCGAAGTAGGCGTTGCGGCTGCAATAAAGCCCTATCATATAAGGCAGCGTGACACAAAAAGATATTGTTAATAAACAGATTTTTTTCTGCTTTACTTTTGCCAATGCCATGTAACTGCAAGCAAGCTGGGCGCCAGGGGCATAGAACCCATATTTTTGTAACACAAGGCATTTCCTCTGGTGAAAACAGCCAGCATCTTGTCGTTCATAGAGATGTTGTAGCGGGCGATCGTCTGCCCTTTGTCGGCCTGATTATGATCCATATCGATGCAGTCGAGAAAGAACCCCCCGGCATTGTCATGCGAAAAGTTGTATTGAAAGATGGTGGCACCCTTCACGTAGCAATCGTTGTCGAAACCCTGATTGTCACCCCTCCATTTGGCTGTGTGATGCACTTGATTGAACTGCCATAAGCCATTCACGTGCCGGGTCGGCCACAGGCCGGCAATGTATTCCGTGCCGACACCCGGATTACCAGCTACACCGAGACTTCCGGCATACTCCACCAGATTGTGTTCCACTAGTTCGTCATCCGTGCCGTAGATAAGGATGCCGTCGGCGGTCCGCCTCACCGTATTATTCCGGACCACGACATGCGGACTGCAGTTGTCGTAGTTCATGACGAACGTTTTGCCGTCTTCACCCTGGCCCCAAAAAGAGATCCCCACGCCGATGATATTCGTCACCTGGTTCCCGTCGATCAGGACGCCATCGGCTCTGCCGGCACCCGTAACTTTCAGGTAAATACCGCCGACATCATAGAAACTCGGAAAGGCCGCATCTTTTTTCGACGCTCGAACCGGACTCGCATAAACATCCCTCACCGTATTGCCGGCGATCTTGAACCCATGCTTGATCTTGCCGTCGTCGGCGCTGATGTGAATGCCCCATCTTGTTCCGTAGTTCGTGGCCCAGTTGCACGCCTCCATGTTTTCGACAGTCCAGTATTCCTGATTGTAGAGCTTGATGGCGGACGTGCCGTCCACGCCCTTGGAGTCAACGACCGGTTTTGCCCCTGAACCATAGGAACCCAGCGTGATCGGCGCCTCGGCATTGCCCGACCCCTTAGGCCAAAGCTGGCCCGTCCAGGTGCCGCCACATTGGAACAGGATACGATCGCCTGGCAGAAAAGTCGTCTGGTTAACTTTTTCGTTTTTATCATGCCGGTTCCTTGGTTTTCGGCGGAGGTCATGTGGTGTTGCCTCTACTGCCTTCTCGGTTCGTTTGACAGGTATGGATCAGCAACGATGCTTTCTTGGCTGGCTATGGTGCCGTTCAAGCAATGCCAGGCCCCCTTGTTCACTTTTGCCGCTTATCTCGGCACGGTCATCATGGGAGGCTTCCATGCTTGGATCGGAGGGGTTTGGTGTCCCCTAGCTCTTTTCTGCCCATCATGGCTTCTTGTGGCGGGAACGCTCCCTTACTGGGACAAATCGCGTGCCAAATCAAGTGCCAAAGCCTCGATGTTAGGGATCAATGCGGCGGTGGTTGGAATCCTGCTGGCCGCTCTTTACGATCGCTTGTGGAAAGAAAGTATCTCCTCATTTCTTGATATTCTTTTAGCCCTCGGTGCATTTGCTATGCTTTCTCCGCTGAAGGTTCCTGCTTGGATCGCGGTTCCTCTCGCTGCCGTTACGGGTCATCTGCTTCTTTGACCAAGACGATTCAGGCTTTTCCTAATCACTGGCACTGTGCCATAGAAGGTCTGATGAATCGCTGGACCTCATTTCTTGTTGCCCTTCTCCTGATCACTCTTCCTGAGTTGAGGGCGGCAGCCTGGTCGTTTGCTGTCGTGGGTGATGACCGGACTGATGTGCGGGCGAATCAGGTCGATCCCAGCGGAATTCACACCAAAGTCCTTACCAAGCTGATGCAGGCACTTGCTGTCGCAAAGCCCGCTTGCCTTCTTTTCACCGGCGACCTTGTTTACGGCGACAATATACGGATTCCGGAGAAAATCGCGGAACAATTCTATGAATGGAAGAAGCTGGTAGCTCAGTGTGCACGCGGCCTCATCATCCTTCCAGTGCGCGGTAACCATGAGACCAATGGAGATCCTGAAGGCGTGGCCTGGCTGGCGGCATTTGAGCCCGGCCTCACCGCAAATAAGGTTAACTACTTCCCGGGACAGAAAGGCTTCAGCTACTCGTACATCGTACCCGATCATCCCGAAACCGCTGTCATCGCGGTCGATCAGTACAATCCGGCCGCCCCACATCAAGTCGATCTCAAGGGGTTGGAGTCCTCACTCAAAGAACTCAAGGCCAAGGGCGTGAAGAACATTTTTGTCTTTGCCCACGAGGAGGCATTCACTTCGGGTTGCCACCCCGACACCGACAACATGGCCGTCCGCCCAACGGATCGGGACAAGTTCCTGGAACTTCTCCGCAACTACGGGTGCGAGTACTTCTTTGTCGGTCATGACCACTTCTACGACTGGATGGAGATTCGGAACTGGCGATGGCCTGCGGATTACGCACTCAACCAGATTGTCGCCGGGACGGCTGGAGCCCCCTTTTATCCCGACAAGACGTACTTCGGCGGTCACGACGGTTATGACCTCGTGCGCATCGACCACAAGCAGAATACCTACGGCTACCTACTCGTTACGGTGAATGATGAGCCCAAAGCCGGTGAGAAGGCCGTCACTGTCAACTTTGTGCCGCTCGCTCCCTAAGGGCCATTTTTGGCATCAGATCGGACGTCCTGCTAGAGCAGGATCATTTCTGCGATGATTTCAGGTCGATGATCGCGAGTTCCTCGGCACTAAACTCCAAATTGCGGAGTGCCGCGACATTCTCATCGATCTGTTCCACCCTGGAGGCTCCGATAAGAGCGCTTGTCATTTCCAAACGGCGCAGCACCCAGGCCAGGGCCATCTGGGCAAGCGATTGGCCACGGGCAGACGCGATTTCATTCAGGGAAACGAGCGTGCTCAGCATTTCGGGAGTGAGTTGATCGGCACTCAAGGCCCCGTGGGTCTTGGCGGCTCTGGAGTCTTCCGGAATGCCTTGGAGATAACGACTGGTGAGCAGTCCCTGGGCAAGCGGACAAAAAGCGATGCAGCCCATTCCCTCCTTGTGGAGAGTGTCGAGTAGGGCCTCCTCATCGCCCCTGTTCAGGAGGTTGTAGCAAGGTTGGTGGATGAGCAGGGAGACGCCTAACTCTCGCATGATCCGAGCTGCGATTGCGGTCTGCTCGACGGGGTAGGAGGAAATTCCGGCATAGAGTGCCTTGCCGCTGCGGACAGCCTGGGCAAGTGCTCCCATGGTTTCTTCCAGTGGGGTTTCCGGATCGAACCGATGACTGTAAAAGATGTCGACATAGGAGAGCCCCATGCGGCTTAGAGACTGGTCGAGAGAAGACAGCAGATACTTGCGAGAGCCCCATTCACCGTAGGGTCCGTTCCACATGTGATAACCAGCCTTCGTAGAGATGACGAGTTCATCCCGGTGAGAAGCAAGGTCGGAATGGAGAACACGCCCAAAATTCTCCTCAGCCGATCCGGCAGGGGGGCCATAGTTATTGGCAAGGTCGAAATGGGTGATCCCAAGATCGAAAGCTCTGTGCACTATCGCGCGCTGGTTCTCTAAGGGGTCGACGCCGCCGAAGTTATGCCAAAGACCGAGCGAGATAGCGGGGAGTTTGAGTCCCGACTTGCCGCATCTGCGGTAGATCATCTCGTTGTAGCGGGTAGAGGAAAAATGGGCCATGGATAAATGGTGTGTATTTTGCTTTTTCAGCTTCAAGTCATCTATGAATTCCTAGCTGTCGGCCTGCCAGGCGGGTTTGTTCTGGAAAACCCACTTGTAGTAATCGACGCGTTTCAGGTCACTCGAAGCATGCTCATCAAGATAGATCTTGGCATCCGGGTGCAGCTGAAGAATGGAGGCGGGGTTGCTCGCGCTGAGAGCTCCCTCGACTGCTCCAGCAACCGCCATGGACTTACCGGCTCCGAAGGCGAGCAGCACGATGGAACGACTCTCCATGATGGTCCCGATCCCCATGGTGATCACATGATAGGGGACATCTTCCGGTTTATTGAAGAAGCGGGCGTTGTCCTGACGGGTACTGGGAGTCAGCGTCTTGATGCGGGTACGGGAAGCCAGCGAGGAGCCAGGCTCGTTGAACCCGATGTGGCCGTCCGAACCGATTCCGAGAATCTGCAGATCGATTCCCCCCGCTTCGCGGATTTCCTGCTCGTAGGCCCCGCAGTGAGCGGGCACATCAGAGGCGAGGCCGTTTGGAAGAAGAATGTTTTCACGGGGAATGTTCACGCCCCGGAAGAAGTTCTCCTCCATGAATCGGTGGTAGGAGGCAGGATAATCGGGCGCCAAGCCGAGGTACTCGTCCAGGTTGAAGGTGCGCACACTGGAAAAATCGAGCCCCTCCTCGCGGTGCATCCGGATAAGCTCCGTATAGAGTCCCACTGGGGTACTTCCCGTGGCCAGGCCGAGAACGGCGTCGGGCTTTGTCCGGACAAGCCGAGCGATGCGTCGAGCCGCGACACGGGAGGCGGAGGACGGGTCCGCAGTGATGATGACTTCCATGGTGAGCGATAGATTGTCTTTTGATTACAGGCCCAGAGCGCGGTGGAGCTTGTTCCTGATATCTTCGCGGAATCGGTCGACATATCCGAGGGTGAAATCAACGAGATCGGAGGTGTCAGCTCCAACGAGAGGGGTGAGGTCCATAACGATGGAGGCCGCGCTGCAGGCATCGCCAGAGTGCGAGTCAAGCAGGGTAGCGTTTGCCTGCCGCCTTCCCGCAACGGCCAGATCGTAGCGCTTGCCTCCGGAGATCTGGGAATCAAAGAGACCATTCAGGGACGCCGCCAGATTACCGTGCCCGCTCACATCCTGAACGAGCTTGTCATCATCCTGCAGCCAGTCGAGTCCGCGCCACATTTCGCAACCCACGAGGCTAGAGGGACGATTTGAGGTGGGGATTTCCCTCAGGGCCCCGAGCACCGCGACAAGCACTCGCAGATGGGTTTCATGTTTGTCCGCGGGATTGTGGGTGTACACCACGCCGGGCTTCATCCGGCCGAAGAGAGCAACCAGGTCAGAGACCAACGGGCTGCCAAGTGGCTTGGTGATCTCCCGGCTCGGATAGCCGAGCTGCGCTACAAAGGAATATCTGCCAGCCGTGGCCGCCGTTCGTTGTTCCTGCATCCGGATCAGAGAGAGTTGAGCGGGAGTCATATCCGCGTAGGGACCGGAGTGGGAGCTGCCCGATCCGTCGGTACAGATGATCCCTCCGAACCAATTTGCGGTGGAATAAAAGCACTCGGCGATCCCGTGAAAGGCCATGAACTCCAAATCATCCTGATGAGCCCCGATACCAAGGTGTGTGGTCCGGGCGACGGCCTCCTGAACAGCTAAACCGTCAGGAATGAAAATGTCATGAAGTAGGGGAGTGGAACTCATGAGTCCGTTGACCTTAAAGCTGAGGTTAAAGAAAAGCCAGCGATCAGCGACATTCCATTAAACATATAAAAAGGCGGGATATTCATAAGTGACGGATGTGTCGAGAGGGGATTGCACCAGACCCAAGAGATACCTAGGGAAGTGCTGATTAAAGGGCTTTTTTTCAAAGGTTGGTTGATTTGTGAGGGGAGGAAGAGATTGGAGCGGAATTTTTGATCACACCGTGCCGATGATAATTCTTGGATTAGCAGTTTGTTGGGGTGGTTGGGACTCCAATGACGGGATCCATTGCTTCTAGAGGAGTGTATTTCCAATGGATTCATGCCATTTGAGCCTTCCGGAGCATGCGTCCGGCAATGACCAGATTGGCCAGGGCGAAGAGGCTGTGAAGTTGGGCGAGATTTTTCCCAGTCCCCGGTATCGAACCTTCCCGTATCCGAAGAGGTTTTTGATCATGTGGCAGGGATGCTCCACCTGGGAGCGCACCTGGGCCTTCCGGTGCTCCCATTCCCGCGTCGGCGTGGAACCCTCTTCTCTTCTCCATGGAGGGGATGCTTGGTCTGGCTGATGTCGCCACAAGGCTATGCACTAGTCCTGACTCTGCATCCGCTCCAATATGGGCCTTCATCCCGAAGTTCCACTGGTTGCCCTTGCGGGTCTGATGCATCTGCGGATCCCTCTTGCCCTCCGCACTCTTTGTTGAGGAGGGGGCATTGATGATGATCGCATCCACGATAGTCCCTTCTTTCATCAGGAGCTTCTTGGCCTTCAGTTGCGTCCCGATCTCTTCAAAGATCGCCCGCGTCAGATTCTGCTCTTCCAGCAGATGCCGGAACTTTAGCAAAGTCGTCGCATCAGGCACGCTCTCTCCTCCAAGATCCACCCCAATGAAGTTCCTCATCGACTGGCTGTCGCAGATGGCATCCTATTGAATAGGAAGCAAGGGGTGGATGACACTGGGAGACTGTTCGCCATTAAGCCCGAGGTTTAAACCCATGAATAGTTGCTTCATGCTCACTCCTTTTCTGTTGTGACGATCACATTGTTTTCATCGCGGCGGCCGATCGTGCCGCCGAGTTGACGTACCAGGGTGCCCAACTGCGTGGCGTTGACATCTTGCAATTGTAGGTTCTTGATTCCATGAGGCTTCTGGCCCTCGCCGATCTCTAACAATGCGCCAGTTGCCGGTGCATCCGACGGATGCGTGACCTGGATATTGTGCAAGCGCAGGCGATCCACCTGTCCGTCCACGATGATGTAACGGGGATCATCGAGCGCACGGTCCGCGGTGATGTCCAAGCCGTCCACGGTCAATGCCCCCACCTTGCCATCACTCTTCACCCAGATCAGGCGGCGGTTATCGCCGGGATGGTGGTGATGCAGATTGCGGAAGGTCAACGCCTCATGTCGGCCCCCAATGGCGAAGAGAAAGGCATGGCAGTCCACATCATTCGTGATCCAGGCCTCGAGCGTCCGCAGGTCAATCGTGTCGAAGACGATATGGCCGAAATTCCCGCCGCGCGACCCGTACGTGTCCATGAAGCAGCCGTACGTGCGGTAGACCCCGAACACGTTGCGCACGATCACCCGATCAATCCGGGACGCCCGCGATAGGAAGCGAATGGCCTGCGTCGCCTCGTCAAGCACCACCCCATCGATGAGCACGTCGGTGAGGTCCCCGAATGATGCGTAGGGGCCGAAAGCGCCATTGTTCACCAATTCGCCCCGTTCGTTGAAATCGGAATGCGCATCGTCGGCATTCAGCGCGATGAAATCATCGTAGGTGCAGCCGTGGATATCCCGCAACGTGAGGAACTGTCCCGGCCCACAGAAATGCAGGCCATCCGTGTTGACGGCCTCCTGGCGATCATGCAGCAGGATGTCGATATGCTCCATGTATACGCGCTTGAAGTTGGAGACGAACACCGCGAAGGTGCGCTGGTCGCGGATGACAATATCGCGCAGGGTCAGTTGTTCGATGCCGAAAAAGTCCATCGCCGTCACCCACTGGTTGTCCGGCGTGTGATGGAGTTGATGGCGACGGTTGTTGTTGTAGATGCCGCCGTGAATAGTGATGTTGCAATCCACGATCTCGCCGCGGGTGGGGTTCGCGTTGCGCAGAATGGCGCGATTCGCGCCGTCGGCCAGGAAGAACCCGCAAGCCGGGTTAGGGCACTCGATGGTGGTGTTGGAGTGCACGTTCAATCCGCGCACCAGCGCCGCACCATCCATGATCAGATGCAGGCGGCCAAGCTTGGGCGCCTGATCCAGTACCGTCTGTAGCGCCACCGTGTCATCTGTGCCACCGCCGGTCAGCACATTACTGTCGAGCTTGGCGCCGGCCTGGCTGGCACTCACAATATATTTGATTGAATTCATCGGATTTTGCATTGACTAACTTTTGGTTGAATAACCTAGGAGTGCCACTCGCCAGAGCTCTGGCGAACAGGATGGGGGGTTGCTGAGCGAGTCATTTTAGGGACGATCGACTTCTGAACGACCAGCCCACTTGGCCGCAGTCGCTTCGCTGACTCTGAAGTAGGCAGCTGCCTTCTTCAGAGTCCATTCCTCTTCGGTCACTGCTTTGAAAAGACTCTCTCGACCTTGGAAAGTCAGCCGTACGTTACTATGATAGTTCATGCTTTGGATGTTGTTGGGTGTTTTCACTAGAGTCCGGTTGAGAGGGTTATTGGTTTTTGTTGATTCTTCAAGGTGAGTGATTTGCGATCCAAAATAGATGCCACACATTTGAACTTTGAGCGACGTTTTTTGAGGATGGATGGCTATGAGCTCTGG
>CAIOJL010000174.1 GCA_903858595.1 uncultured Spartobacteria bacterium
AGATCGTTTCTACGACAGCAACCGTGGCCACACTTTCCTGGGTGATCCGAAGGATCTGAAGCGGATCTATCCCGACTACCTCGGAATCTGCAAAGGCTTTGGCGTGCCGGCCGAGCGTGTCCTGCATAAGAAAGACCTTCGCGCTGCCCTTCAGCGGATGCTGGACTCCAAGGAGACTTATGTCCTGGATGTCATGACTCCTTACACGGAGCATGTGCTCCCGATGATACCCTCGGGTAAGACCTACAAGGATATCATTACCGAATAGGCACTGCATCCGCAGTGCCTATGAAGGATGAAACTTGAGACCTGAAATAGGATCAGGAAAGGACTTGAATCTTGAAGTGCTGGACTGTTGGGGGAGATGGCATTGAATAACTGCAACCTGCACGTAAGGAGGCGAGGCTGATAAAAGTCCTTCAGGTTTCAAGTTTCAGGTTTCATTCTTCTCTTCCATGCCTTCCTTCGCCCGCATCCTGATCGACCGGTCCGAGGGCAGGAAACTGGATTACTCGGTTCCTACGGCGTTGCTAGATCAGGTCACGATCGGTTCACGCGTGATCGTGATGGTGCGCAACCGACGCGCAGTGGGGACTGTGCTCGAACTGTTGGATCATTCCGTTGTTCCGGGCATCAGACCGCTTGAGGCACTGGTTGGCGAAGAGACAAGTCTTCCGCCCGTCATGATGCGTCTGGCCAACTGGATGGCCGATTATTACTGTGCGCCAATAGCCGCGGTCATGCGCTCCATGCTTCCCCCGATGATGAGGGGCGAGACCATCGCTGGCAGGAAAGTCCGGATGGTTTCACTAGTCCGACGGATCGAGGTCGAAGAGTTGCAACGGATTGAAAAGAGCGCTCCCAAACAAGGTGCAATCCTCAAGCATTTCGAGAAGTTTCCTAATCCGATTGCCTCACAAGAATTGTTGAGTCGATGTGCAGCTTCCGAGTCCTCGCTCAAAGCGTTGATGGAGGCTGGATTGATTCGTATTGTGCTTGAGCGCAGGATGGGTGGGCAATTCGAAGCGGAGGAAATCCTTCCGGGAAAAATTCCGAAACTCAACGCGGATCAACAGGTGGTCGTCGGGACCCTGGAGCATGCGCTTAATGATCTTGAAACAAATGCAACGGCTCCCTCTCCCTATCTGCTGCATGGAGTCACAGGTAGCGGAAAAACGGAAGTTTATCTCCGGGCTCTGGCCCGCACCCTTGAGTCAGGCAAGAGCGGCCTCGTACTTGTACCCGAGATCGCCCTGACGCCCCAGACCGTGGAGCGTTTTCGATCCCGCTTTGATCACGCAGGCAAAGAGGGGGCCGGAGTAGCTGTTCTGCACAGTCATTTGACTGATGCCGAGCGACGCGAGGAGTGGATGCGTCTTCAGCGAGGCGACGCCCGGATCGCTATCGGTGCTCGCAGCGCTGTCTTCGCTCCACTGCGGAATCTGGGGATCATCATCGTGGATGAAGAACACGAAAATACCTACAAGCAGGAAGAAACTCCGCGGTATCATGCCCGGGATGTGGCTGTCATGAGGGGGCGCCTTGAAGGGGCTCTCGTGATTCTGGGAAGCGCCACACCATCCGTGGAGAGCTTCCAGAATGTCCAATGCGGTAAGTATAACCTTCTGGAACTTCCACGCCGTGCCGATGGTCAACTCATGCCTCTGATCAGGGTGGTGGATTTGCGACTCCAGGGAAAGCGCGCTAAATCGGAGGGAGGGCTCTCTGCTCCGTTACAAATGGCAATGACCAAGCGTCTGGAGGCCGGCCAGCAAACCATCCTTTTCCTTAACAGGCGTGGTTACTCGACCTCCCTGCTCTGCCAACAGTGCGGGCATGTCTGCCGCTGCCCAAATTGCAGCCTCTCCCTAACCCTGCATCGCGCGGATAACCGCCTTGCCTGTCATCTCTGCGGCCATGGAGCAAAGCCTCCTGAGCGCTGTCCCGAATGCAAGGATCCAGGCATTCAGCATTCCGGCATCGGCACCCAACGGGTCGAGGAGACAATCAGGCGACTTTTTCCGAAGGCCCGTCTTGCGCGGATGGATGCCGACACCATGTCCCGGCGAGGTTCCTATGCCGAAGTGCTGGGAAAATTCAGATCCCGCCAGATCGATATCCTGCTAGGCACACAGATGATCGCCAAGGGGCTCGATTTCCCGAACGTCACCCTTGTTGGCATTATCAATGCCGACATAGGCCTTCACTCTCCCGATTTCCGCGCCGGGGAACGGACCTTTCAGCTCCTGACTCAGGTTGCAGGTCGTGCCGGTCGCGGCGAGACCGAGGGGGAGGTGATCGTCCAGACCTTCTCGCCGGCCAGTCCCTCCATCCAGCATGCCCGGCATCACGATTACGCCGGTTTTTTCGAGCAGGAGATCTCCTTCCGGGAGGCGTTCCGACACCCGCCTTTCACACGCATGGTTCTGATTCAGATTCGCGGTGTTTCACTCGAAAAAACAACCCGGTCTGCTGGCCATATCGCCGCAATTTTTCGCAAGAAAGCCCCTGCTTCAGTCGAGGTATCCGAGGCCTTCCCTGCCCCCCTGGAAAGGTCTCATGGGCAATATCGGTTCCATGTGACCCTGAAGGCGAAATCGGGCGTCGTGTTAGCCAGTCTTGTCCGTGAGGTTTCCTTGAATTTGAAACTTCCCGAGGGGGTCATCATGACTATTGATGTCGATCCCTACTCATTGATGTAGGCGCTCTCTTCCCCTGCTTTACAAGAGGCTCTGCAATCCAGAAGGTTGAGTGATGAGCAATCCGGAGCCAACGATCATTCCCCGTCTAAGGAGGGGGGAAGTCATGGATCGCCGCACCTTCCGAGGTAAGCTGGACCATCTGTTACGGTACATAGCCGCCTCGTTTTTCGGCCTCCTCTTTTTCGGCCTCCTTCTTGGAATTCCCATCCTCCTTGCAATCACCTCCACGTATGGCCTCGGAGATGCCGTGCGGGAGAAGGCGGAAGGACTTCTTGGCGGCAAGTTCTACAGCGTCAGTATTGGACGTGTTCTTTTCAGCCCGACACACGGCTTTGTTCTGGATCGGTTACAGATGCACGACCTGACACCAGCCCATCGTTTGATCGTTTCCGCCAACAGGATTGCCGTCTCTATGAACATGGATTCGCTCTTGCGGCGTAGCCCCCGGCTTGAGCGGATCTTTCTCCGCGATGCCACCCTTGATATCCCCTTGGGGCCTTCCGAGCAGCCGCGTCTAAGGCTCGATCATGTCCGCGGCCTGATTATCTGCCCTCCGTCTCAGTTTCGATTGAGTTCGGCTACCTTTGAGATTGCCGGGATCAAGGTCAACGTTTCCGGATCCTTCCTGAATCCACAAAAGTTCTCACCCAAACCGGTCTCCTCAGAAGGACCGGGGAAAACGGCCCAGACCATCGATGCGATTCAACGCGAGTTGCGGTCCGTTCATTGGAGTGAAGGGAAGCCCGTGCTCACTATTCAGGCAGGGGGTGATCTCGGTGATTCCGAGAGCCTTAGGGTAGACCTGGCTGAGCTGCAGACAGGGCCCGGAGAATGGCATGGGATAGCTTTCCGGCGGATCGGAATGGCGCTTCATTATCAGGATAGCAAGTTGACCTTGGATCGGCTTTTGACAGATGACGGGGCAGGGATCTTTCAGGCTGCTGGAAAGGCAGATTTCCGTGCAAAAAATGCGTCCTTGGAGTTTGCGGGAGCATTGAGGGGAGGTGTGCTGCCAGCCCTGCTCCTATCATCGAAAAAGGCGACCGAATGGACCTGCCAGGACCCGCTCCACCTCGAAGGGAATTTCTCGGCTGATTGGCTCTCGGGAAAACCCTCCTTCGGCGTCATAGCACGATTCAATACAGGGCATTTCGGTTATCGCGGAGTGATATTCGACACGCTCTCGGCGGGAGTAGCGCTCCGGGAGGGTAAGTTTCTTGTCCGGGACCTCCACGCGTCCGGGGAACCCGGAGCAATCGACGCCGATCTCATGATTGCTCCCGGTGACAACAGGCTGCGTCTCAAGGCATCTCTCTTCCCTTCAAAGTTTGCTCCGATGACAGAAGGGAAAACCCGGGAGGCCTTCGAGTCGATGGATTTCAAGGAGCCCCTGCAGATCAGCTTCGAGGGGGGAGCCCCTATCCTTGATCCCCTGCAGCTTCAGGGAAATGGAAGCCTGGATCTTGGAAAAGCAGCCATGCGGGGTGCCTGGATCGACGGGCTGAGTTCAAAATTGCGGGTGGCCAACGGCGCGGTCACCTTTCGGGATATCCTGGTGAGGATGGGTGAGGGATCCGGTTGCGGTGAATTCATCTATGATTATAAAAACTGGGAGGGGCGCTTTCCGAAAGTGCAGTCCACGCTTGATCCCGTCAAAATGATGACTTGGATCGATCCAAGGATTGCCCAGACGCTTACGGCTTATCGGTTTATCAAAGCTCCCAATGTCCGTCTCACGGGAAAAGTGGGATTGCGTGATCCCGAAAAAAACGACCTGCAAATCGAACTCAACGCTCCCGCTGGCCTTGGATACACCTTGATTGGCAAAGATCTCCCATTCGGCGCAACAGCCGGCACGGTGCATCTGAAGGGGCAGAAACTCCAGATCGACCTTCCTCAGTCTCACCTCTTGGGGGGAGATGTGGCTTTAAAGGCTGATGTTTCCGTCCTTCCGGGGGATCCCAGTTACGGGGCATCCGTGCATCTGGAGAATGTCGACTTCAAGACGCTCACCAAACTCTATTTTGACTACAACGAATCGAGTGGAAAGCTCACTGGTGACTATGCGTTCCGAGCAGTCGGCGGGAATGATCGGGCGATGTCAGGAAAGGGCAACCTGCTGATTCGCGACGGCAATGTGCTGGCAATGCCGATCCTCGGCCCACTCTCTCTCCTGATGAATGATGTGATTCCCGGCTTAGGCTACCAATCGGCCAAAAAAGCGACCGCCGAGTTTAGTGTCGCCGACGGCACTATCACCACTCGCAATCTGCTTATCGAGGGAACGGGATTCAATATGATCGGGCATGGTGACATCCATTATCTTGATGACAGGATGAACATGAGTATCAGGCTTAATGCTCAGGGGCTACCAGGATTGGCAACCTTCCTGATCAGCAAGATCTTCGAATACGAATCCACGGGATCAGCAAAACATCCCAAATGGCGGCCCAAGCTCCTGCCCAAGGGTAAAGAGGCTCCCAAGCCGACACCCGTTTCTTCGGCATCCAACTGACCGAGTGCTGATCATGCGACTCGGTCGATCCAGAGAGCCTGGCGGGTGACGGGAAATCGAGCCTGTCCGAAGTCGTTCCAACACGCTTCAAGCGCCAACGATCCGAATTCCTCAAAGGAGAAAGCGCGTTGGATTGAGAGCCGGGCATCGTGCTTGGTCATCGGTTCTCTCAGTACGAGAGCTGTCAGCAGCCAGATGCCGAGGGCCCCGCTGCGGTTTCTTTCCAGGTCCGCCACAAGGAGGTGATGGAAGCAAAGCCTCTTGGCATTGCGCATTACCAGAACGGCATCCTCCCCGCTGAAGTGATGAAGCGCCAAGGAGCAGAGAACAAACTCCCACGATTCGGAGAGGGAGCCCCAACTCCGAATATCTCCTTGATGGAATGTAATCTCGGGAAAGTTCCGACTTCGCTCTCTGGCAACGGCCAAAGTGGCTTCATTCATATCGATTGCATCGACAGTGACTGGAATGCCCCGCTTGCGGCACCAGAGAACCAATTCCCTAGGAAGGTCCCCTTCCCCGGTGGCCAGATCGAGAACGCAGAGGGGTGGCCCTCCGGATGCGCGTCGTGAAAACCAGCGTTTCATAAAACGATGAAGGATCGAGTAGGCGCCGAACTGGCGATTAAGCCAACGCAGATTGGCAAGGTCTCGTTCCAATTCCGCAGAGGGCTTCCCATTTTCCAGAACGGCCAGATCCATCAGTTCTGGAATATTCGGATCAAATACCCTTTTCATCACAGGATCATCAGGGAAGAAGGGTAAGGGTAGCCAGCATCCGTCCGGTCAGACCCTGCTCTCTGCGGTAGGAATAATACCGCTCCGGATGACAGGCCGTGCAGATTTGACTATCGTGAATATCCCGAATGCCTGATTCGTAGGCCTGCTTCCGGATCCGGGCCGCAAAGTCCACCTCATAGCAGGGAGGGCGAATGCAGGGGCCGATGACTAGCCGAAGATCGCTCGGAGCAAGGTTGGCGACTTCAAGAAGCTGTCGGATGGCTTGAGGAACAATCCCAAGTTCAGTCCCCTTTTTTCCGGAGTGGACAAGAGCTCCCGCCGAACCATCCCGCGCCACGATCCAGACCGGCGCGCAGTCTGCCACAGTGATACCCAGAGTGAGTCCCCGCGTGCGTGTGATCAGACCATCCACTCCCGGAATCGGAGATGCCATAGCCTCAATGAGCACTGCGATCACCCTTCCATGCACCTGCTCGGCTGTGACCAGCGGGTAATCTCCCACACCTGACTCCTTAAGTAGGCGGTGATAATCAGGAGCTAGCAAGAACATTGCTGCAGCGCGATCAAGCGCTACAGGCAGGTCGCGAATGCGGCCTATAAAGTGTGCCGCGATGCCAGGAATCCCATTGAGTTCTGCAACCGACTCGGAGGGAGTGGTGCTCAAGACTGGGACGATTAGTCGTTGCCCTTGGTGGTGGAAGAGGAGGTTTTCTCCTGCATCCGAACCGTGGAACTCTTGATCAGATCGTTGAAGTTATCGGAGGGAGGTAAGGGATCTTCCTTGCGGAGCGAACGCGGAAGTGACGGGCGTTTTTTATATTCTTCGTTGATGTTCTGGTAGCGCTTCTGCTCCCATTGGTTCATCGGATCCTTGAAGAGCTCCTCGTATTGGGTGTTAAGCGAGAGGGCCTGATCGTACTGGGCCAGTCCCTGGATATAGCTGTAATAGGCGTTGAGCACAGAGGTCTGGGCCTGAAGCAACTGAACCTGGGCGTTGATCACGTCGAGTTGTACGCCAGCACCCGCATCAAGACGCTCTCGGGAGAGGCGAAGAGCCTCGACCGCCTGCTCGACGGTCGCCTTCTGGCTATCGATGGTCTCGCTTGCCTGCTTCAGGTTGGAGATTGCCTGCTGGACCTGGAGGATGACCTGGCGCACGCCGTTATCGTAGGCGACCTTGTAGTTCATCATCGTGGCTTTTGCCGATTTCACATTTCCGTAGGTGGCGAGGCCGTCGAAGATTGCCCAGTTGCCAGTGACTCCGAAGAACCATCCTTCGACCACGGTGGAGAGGGAACTGTCGTAGTTGTAACTCTGCATCTTGTATCCACCGTTAGCGTTAAGTGTGGGAAACCAACCAGCGATGGCCGCAGTGATCTTCTTGGCCGAGACCAGGATGTTCATCCGCTGGGCCTTGAGCTGTGGATTACGCACGAGTGCGGTGTGGATCGAGGCGTTGCTGTCGATCTTGCGCGGGGTGTAATCGAGGTTGCCGACGACGTCGAAGGGGATCTCGATGTTCTGGATGTTCGGATAGTTAAGGCCGATTGTGGTCACCAGAGTGAAGAGGGCGATGCGCAGATTGTTCTTGGCCTGAATCAGCGGCGGCTCGGCGTTCGCCAACTGCACCTGGGCCTGAAGGACGTTGAAGCGCGGCACCGTCCCGGCGTCGTAGCGACTCTGCTGGTCGGTGACTTGGGTCTGGTAGAGCGCTACCTGCTGTTCGTTGGCAATCACGAGTGCTCGGTCCAGAACAACCTGATAGAACTGCTGAATGACCGTCGCGATTGTCGCGTCGATCGTCTGACGGAGCTGGAAGTAGGCGATCTGCTCGGAGAGCTTTGCCGCATCGGTTAGAGAGGGGGTCTTCCAGCCGTCGAAGAGAAGCTGGTTCCCCTGAAGAGCTATGTTCCAGCTGGCGCTGTTAGGAGTAAAAGCAGATGCATAGGGGCTGCCGTTTTGAGTTGTGGAGGGAATCTGGCCGTTTTGAAACGAGGGAGCTACCCAGGAGTAGGCGGCTTGCTGAACCCCTGCTTGTGGAAGCAGTCCTGCGCGGACTGTGATGTAGTTTCCGGAGGCCTGACGAATGGCGGTGATGGAGGTCAGGATCTGGGGGTTCTTCTGGAGGGTGAGTTGCACGCAGTCATCGATGGTCAGCTTGCGCGCATTCTTGGCGATCACTCCCGGGATCACGGCGTTGCCCGCTTTGGCAAGGGCCTCGGCAGTGAGTGGTATATTGTTCACGCTGTTTTTGAGACCGAAGGCATTCGTTCCCGCTGTTGGCATCGTGATGGGGCCGCCAGTGGCTGTGGGCAAAGGTCCCAGGAGAGAACTCGGGGTGATAGGATTGGTGATCATCGGAGCCTGGGGGAGACTAGGCTGGCTGATGGTTGGAAGATTAGGCAGCTGATTGGTTCCTGCGTTCAGTCCCCGCGGCATCGCCGGCGGATTGGTGGTTATGGCGGGGAGCACCGAGGCACCTGTTACGGAGAGATCGGCCGAAGAGGGAGAGTTCGTTGCGAGGACGGAATTATTAGTTCCCGCCTGTGCGTTCGCCTGAGAGCCGACAGAAAGACCCATGAGCGACTGATCAGCCACAGAGGGCTTGTTAGTCGCGACAATGGGGTTAGTGCTCAGTGACTGGAGCGCATCGATTGACCCTGTCGCAATCCCTGCCTCGGTATTGTTATTCGAGGAAGCAGCCTTAGGTTGATCGGCTACAGCAAGCAGGAAGCTTGCGGCTAGGAGTGTGGTGAGTGTTTTCATCGATGGCAGGATGTGCAGTAATCGTGTATTTTTTTGTAAATGTCCAACCAAGCCCTCTGTTCCGCAGGCTCTAGAAGTTCCATGACCTTTTCGAGGTTGACTGCCATTTCCTTGCGGACTCCCTCCACAAGACGGCTTCCCTTTTGGGTTGTTTGAACCCGCACTTTTCTCCGGTCCTCTTTGTCTGAAGAGCGTTTGATGTAGCCCAGCTTTTCCAGCCGCTGCACAAGTCCCGTCGCAGCAGGCATGCTGTGATCCATGAGTGCAGCAATGCAGCTCATTCCGGAAGGTCCTTGGGAACAGAGATGTCCAAGCAGGAAAAACTGAGGGAAGGAGACTTTTCCCCGTGCCAGTTCTCCCATCAGGCTAGCCAAGAAGCGGCGCTGCATCACCATGATGATTTCGGCAAGGGAATCCACCTCCTCAAGATTGAGAGGGTTAAGCTGGTTGTTCGGATGGTCGGCAGCTGGAGTCATGAGGGGTTGAGCGGCCTTAAGGAATTCCACAGAATTCCTTAAGGTGATTAAGGTTCCAAATAGTGCTTGGAGTCAGGGCCTGAAGTCAATCTCGACCCGTCCGCCCAAATCCCAATCCCTATCTTTGAGGTGATATGGGCTCTCTTGGGAGCTATTGCTTGAGCAAGTCTCCGGGTTCCGGTTTGCCATGCTCTATCTCCGCGACAAAGTAAGGGGGGGTGATCTGGGCAACCTTGAGATGTGCAGGTTCTTCGTTATTTCCCGTGACCAGAAGAGAGCTGCCCGTGGCGACCATGACTCCCGGTTCCAGCTCCGCAATCACATAACTTCCGTCGCTCGAGATGGTCCTAATGATGCCAATAGTAAGAAGGGGAAACGCCTTTTTGGGGCTCTGAGGTTGTTCTTTCCGTGCGAAAAGATGCAAAAAGTCCGCTGGGTGAGTCAGACGATAACTCAGGCCTTGTGTGGCCGATGGCGCCGGCTTGGTGGCTGACTGGCCTGCCTGATGATTCTTATCCCTATCCCCATTCTTGGGTTGAGTGCATCCAGCGCATCCGATGAGAACAAATAGGCCAAGGATCAGAATGATCCGGATCATGGGGGCATAATGCATCACCTCCTCATGTACACGGGCAATCCGGAAATCAATCTCCTATTCGTATCGAGGTGATCCCATCTACTGAGTTTATCTCTTTGCCCAGACTTGCGCGCAGAAGGATCAACCCCCATAAATCTTGCAGACATGCCCTCTTCATCAACTGCCAAGTCTGGTAAGGTTGCTTATCTTGGTCCCGAAGGTACCTTTTCCCACCTAGTCGCGCTGAGACGTTTTCCAAAACGGGCAGGGCTTCCCGTGGCTACGATCACCGAGGTGTTTCATGCTGTCCGCTCGGGGCATGCCCAACTGGGTATTGTGCCGATCGAGAACTCCTCCGGAGGCACTATTACGGAGACTGTCGATCTGATCATTGAGCAGGCCGGCAAAATATTCATTGCTGAGGAACTGGCTCTTGACGTCTGCCTCGCCCTGCTGGGGCACGCTGGTACAGCCATTGAAAAGTTGAAGGCCGTCTATTCGCATGTGATGCCCCTCCGGCATCATCGTGACTGGATCATGGAAAACCTTCCGAGAGTCACCATGATCGAGAGCT
Source organism: uncultured Spartobacteria bacterium (assembly GCA_903858595.1). Classification (GTDB taxonomy): domain Bacteria; phylum Verrucomicrobiota; class Verrucomicrobiia; order Chthoniobacterales; family UBA6821; genus UBA6821. The sequence continues at coordinate 10,351 of CAIOJL010000174.1, forward strand.
CAAGCACGGCGGAAGCCGCGAAAAAAGCGGCGCTTTCTGTCACCTCTGTCGCCCTTGCAGCTCCCGGGGCCGCGGAACTTTACGGACTTTCTATTCTGAAATTTCCCGTCCGCCCAGAGGCTGTGAATGTCACCCATTTCTTCGTGATCTCGGCCGCGCCAGCCGAATCGCCGAAAGAGAAGCGCTGCAAGACGGCAATCGTCGCTGCCCTTCCCCAGACTTCGGGCAGTCTGCATCGGTTTTTGGGGCCCTTTGCCCGAGCCGGAGTGAGCCTTTGCAGGATTGTCTCCCGTCCGGTTCCCGGACAACCCGAGACCTATGTTTTTTATCTGGAGATCGAGGGATCTGCCAAGGATGCCAAAGTGAAAAAAGCCCTTGCGGGAGCACGCCGTCTTTCGGTGCGCCTCGAGTTGCCGGGATCGTATTCTACCAGACCCCGCTATCGGAGCGCGCGCTGACTTGCCTTTCGCTACCAGTTGCATCAAACAGATACCATGATCCGACTACACCGTCTTCTTCCTCTTCTTGCGGTTTGCCTGTTGGGAGCCTCTCTCCATGCGACCGACGCGCCAACCATCACTGTCCGCAAGAGCGATGCCCTAAATGTCGCTTTCGCCGGGATTGGAGGTAGTGATGGGGCCCTTGCCTCCAAGGTGGTCCAGAATGACCTGACGCTGGCTGGATGGTTCGCATTGGTCCAGTCCGGGATGGCTTCCTTCACGGTCAGTGGCACATTCGCCGGAGGAGTTCTTCAGGGAAAGGTCGTCAAGGGAGGCGAGGTAGTGCTCTCCAAGAACTACAGTGGCAGTCCCCGAATGGCCGCCCACCAGTTTGTAGATGATATCGTCCAGACCTTGACCGGTCACAAGGGGATCGCCACCAGCACGATTGCCTTTGTTAGCAATCGGAGTGGCAGGAAAGAGATCTATCTTGCCGATTATGACGGGTCCAATGGCCGCCAGCTCACCCATGACAATGGCTTGAGCGTCTCACCGGCACTCAGCCCCAACGGCCATCGACTCGCCTACACCGGCTATCAGGCAGGGTATGCAGATATCTATGTCCTTGATCTGGCAACGGGAGCCCGAGTGCGGCTGGTCAAATTTCCCGGAACAAACTCAGGCGCCCGCTTCTCACCCGACGGGAACCTTCTTGCCTGCACCATCAGCAAGGATGGCAATCCCGAGCTTTATGTGGTGAGTCTGAGTGGCGGAGCCCGCCGTCTGACCCACACCCGCGCGGCCGAATCGAGCCCCACTTGGTCTCCGAACGCCGCAGAGATCATCTACTCCTGCGATGAGACTGGCGTGCCGCAGCTCTACAAGATCTCTTCGACTGGGGGAAGTGGTCGACTTGTGCCCATGGGATTCGGTTACTGCACCGAACCAAGCTGGTCTCCTGACGGACTGCGACTTGCCTTCAATGTTCGTTCAGGTGGAGGATTCTCCGTCGCTGTAATGGATCTGAATGGAGGAGGAGCCCAGATCGTCGCGCAGGGAGAGAATCCTGTTTGGGGAGCCGACTCACGCCATGTCGTCTACAGTACCGGCAGCACCATTTCCTTGCTTGATGTCCCGACAGGCAAATCCATTCCCGTGATCAGCGGTCTTGGGAAGGTCACAGAGCCGACCTGGACGCGGTAGAAGTAAAACAGGCCAAAAGGTGAACCTCCGGGTAAGAAAATTGCACCCTCACTCTTGCTCTTTTTCCGCTTTTGACCCTGTATAGATTCATGCGCCTTCAAACCTTTGCCCTCCTTTCCATCACTGCTCTGCTTTCTCTTTCCGGCTGCGCCAACAAGAAGAACAAGCAATACGCCGGCGTCGACGGCGACTATGTGAGCGGCACGCCGCTTGGAGAACGTGCCGAGGGCGCCAACTTCATGGGCTCAAACGTGCAGCGCGGTCAGTATGCGTCTGTCCAGTTCGGATATGACAGTTCCTCTGTGGCTCCCGACCAGGAGTCCAAGGTGGCCGCTGTCGCTGACGCCCTCAAGGGAAGCGGCAAGACGGTCATCGTTGCCGGATTCACTGACGAGCGCGGCACCCAGGAATACAACCGCAGTTTGGGTGAGAAGCGCGCCCTTGCCGTGCGCGAGGCCCTGATCGCCAAGGGAGTGAAGGCCAACAATGTCCAGACCGTCAGTTTTGGTTCCGAAATGCCCGTTGATCCAGCCAGCAACGATTCCGCTTGGGCCAAGAATCGGCGTGCTGAGTTCGGTGTGGTTAAGTAATCCGCTGGCTTCACGTTCTTTCTCGCAAGGTGCCTCTACCTATTCCCGTTCCGCTTTTTGACCTGAGCCGTCTCGGAACGCAGGTCGATGAGGCTGTCCGCCAGGCTGCTCTTCGCGTCCTCGGACATAGAGGTTATGTCCTTGGTGCTGAAGTGGAGGCGTTCGAGAGTGACCTCACGGCTTATCTCGGCGGAGGCCATGCGGTCGGAATGTCCTCAGGAACGGATGCTCAGCTGGCACTGCTGATGGCGATGGGAATCGGCGCGGGTGATGCGGTTATCTCCACTCCCTACACGTTCTTTGCCACTGCTGGTTGCATTCACCGCACAGGAGCCGAGATCATCTTCTGCGATATCGATCCGGCGACCTTCATGATGGATCCCGTTTGCCTGCGAAACTTGCTCTCCTCGTTCAAAAAGGATGCGGATGGTGTTCTTCGATCCCCGAAGGGGAATCGAATCCGACTGATCGTGCCGATTCATCTCTTCGGTACCTGCTGCGACATGGAGGGAATCGGAGCCGTTGCAGCAGAGTTCGGGATCGAAATTCTCGAGGATGCTGCCCAGGGCCTAGGTGCGAAATATCCATCGAAATCGGGAACCAAGTCCGCCGGACTGATCGCCCCGACTTCGTATATCAGCTTTTACCCCAGCAAGAACCTGGGGGCGGCCGGAGATGCCGGTGTGGCC
>CAIOJL010000175.1 GCA_903858595.1 uncultured Spartobacteria bacterium
ACTTCACCAAGCGGCATCTCGACATATTCGTAAGGAAGGTGCAGTTCCTCGGCAATCTCTTCCCAAAGCTCAATTCCAATTCCGTTCCACACCCCTTGTTCCGTCTTGAAGGTGTAGGGGGGTCGCTCAAAGACCGCACTGCGCAGCTTGCGAGAAGTCTCTGCAGGCACCGAAACAACCGGACTGGTATCAGCACCCTTGGCAAGGAATGAGAAAAAAAACAACCCAACTGCAAGCAGGCGGAGAATCGAACGTGGAAACCTCATCACCGGTAAGTACCACTTTCTGATTCGGCAGGGAATACGCGATGTTCCGGCACCACGGGAAGAAGGAGGTTTTCTCCCTATTCAAAATAATCAATGCAGCCTAAAATCTGAGTGTGAAAAAGATCCTCTTATTGGGTTCCGGTGAACTGGGCAAAGAATTCGTAATCAGCACCAAGCGTCTGGGTTGCCATGTGATTGCTTGCGACAGCTACCAAGGAGCACCCGCAATGCAGGTGGCCGATGAGAGTTGTGTGTTTAGCATGCTCGATGAACAGGCCTTGCGGGCTGCCATCGCGAAATATCAACCCGATCTGATCGTTCCAGAAATTGAGGCTATTAGAACCGAGGTGCTGCTGGATGTTGAAAAAGCAGGTTTCGAAGTGATTCCCAGCGGAAGGGCCGCGAACTTAACCATGAATCGAGACAGGATTCGTGATGTTGCTGCCAGTCTTGGCGTGAGAACGGCCAAGTTTCATTATGCAGAATCCGTGGAAGATCTCATGGCTCACGCTAAAGCCATCGGGTTTCCAGTGGTGATCAAGCCAGTGATGAGCTCCTCAGGCAAAGGCCAAAGCGTGGCCAAGAGCGAGTCTGATATTCAGGCCAGTTGGGATTACGCCTGTTTGGGAATGCGTGGCGACCGCAAGAAGGTGATCGTCGAAGAGTTCATCAAATTCGAATTTGAGATCACGTTGCTCACCATCCGCCAAAAGAATGGTGGAACCATCTTCTGCGAACCTATTGGTCATGTTCAAGAGCGAGGAGATTATCAATACAGTTGGCAGCCCCAGCTCATGAATCATGAATCCTTGAAGGCCGCTCAAGACATGGCAGCAAAGGTCACTGCCGACTTGGGCGGCGCCGGTCTTTTCGGCGTTGAGTTTTTTGTCACCAAGGATGAAGTCATCTTTAGCGAGTTGAGTCCGCGCCCCCATGATACGGGCATGGTGACTTTGGTTAGTCAGAATCTGAGTGAGTTTGATTTGCATGCCAGGGCAATTCTAGGCATGCCAATTCCCTCAATCGAATGCATCGAGGGAGCGAGCGCTGTTGTCTTGGCCACGAAGGAGGGGCGAGATCCTACCTTCCAAGGAGTTGATGATGCCTTGAGCGAGAGGGGTGTTGATGTTCGGATTTTTGGCAAGCCTACTGCTCGCCCCTATCGCCGCATGGCTGTTGCTTTAGCCAGTGGCCCAGATGCATTGGCACGCGCTCGAGCCGCGGCAGCGAAGATCACAGTTCAATAAAGCCAGTCAAATCGGCTATTGTCGTTCTCGCTCTCCCACGTGATGTCCGTAAGGCCGGGGCTTCCCGGTTTTTCAGTAATCAACAGGAAGCTTCTCTATATTTCTTTCCCAGCGCCGCAGGAGCGGGACCCATGCCATACCCTATCTGCATTCGGTCCCTCTCTTTTTCAGATTCTTGGATGGGCCTCGCTCGCTCCCACTCACCTCGGCCTGAAGGACTGTGCTACCGCACAGGCTAAGCCGTGCCTTCCGGCACTCGGCGGTCCTCGGTGGTAAAAATCCCCCCTCCTTTTTCTGATGGTCGCGGGGGTGCTCACATCAGTACTGATAACCATTCTCAAGATTCCCTTTCATGGTTTTTTTGGGGGGCTGGGATTGCGTGCATTACACTCAGTCATCGTTACCTACCGTCTTGAACCACTCCGTCTTCATCTCCGCAACAGGCTGCTTCCCGACCGCTCGTAATAAAATGATCGCGGGGGCATCGTTGGAACCATACCTTCATTGACATTCACCCCAATCAACACATGAACATCCACGCCACGATCCGATTCCCACTCCACAAGGCCACTCGCACCATGATGTTTGCCCTTGCCTCCATCGCCCTGAC
>CAIOJL010000176.1 GCA_903858595.1 uncultured Spartobacteria bacterium
CCACGATGAAGAGTCGCGCGCGCCTGAGCCCCTATTTCTTTGTGAACGACGGAAAGGCTACGCTTGGGGGTATGCTTGCCACGGTATGCCCTGCCGATAAAAAAATCCTACACGGCATGAGCGACGCCGTAATGGTTCCTGTTGTGGCGGGCTGAGTGAGGGAAAGCCGTCTGGCTAGATCTTAGATCTCAGGGCATAATCTAAGCGTTCTGATTATGGACGCGATTGGGAAGAAGGTGGCACCGTCTTTTCATGCACACGCTCCCAAATGGGCTGACGCGGTTACTGGAGATCTCTCTTGGGAATGGGAAGTCCCTGCATAAGAAAACGAATGGAATCCGAGGCAAGGGGCTGCTTGATCCTGTTCTCCGGGGATTGATACAGTACGGTTCCCTGCGAGTCATTGACTGGAGAGGATCTTCGGAAACCTATGGTGATGCTCAAGGAGAGGAGATTGTCATCCGGATTCATGATCAGAAAACCGGATGGAGGCTACTTCTTGATCCGCAACTCGAGGCCGGCGAGGCCTACATGGAGGGGCGACTGACAATAGAGCAGGGGACGCTCCATGACTTCCTTGATCTGCTCTTCCGTTCGATCGGGCTGAAAGCATTGAACTACCCGATGAGTGGAATCACGGAACGACTGCGCGATCTCATGCGTGGTTTTCACCAGTTCAATCCGGCTTCACGCTCGCAAAAGAATGTGGCTTACCACTACGATCTCTCGGATAATCTCTACGCGCTCTTCTTGGATGCAGACAGGCAGTATTCCTGCGGCTATTTCGCGAACGGTGAGGAGACATTAGAGGAGTGCCAGGAGCTCAAGAAACTTCATATCGCAGCGAAGCTGCTGATTCGCCCCGGTGACAGGGTGCTTGATATCGGATCGGGATGGGGGGGACTGGGGTTGACACTTGCCGGAAAGTTCGGTGCCGATGTAACGGGATTGACGCTTTCGACTGAGCAGCATGCTCATGCCAATCTCCGCGCCTTCCACGCAGGCTTAGCCGATCGTCTGCGATTCGAGATGCGGGACTACCGTCATGAGGCGCGCAGCTATGACAGGATCGTCTCTGTCGGAATGTTCGAGCACGTGGGGGTGAATCATTACAGGGAGTTTTTTCGCAAGATCTCGGATTTGCTGAGAGAGGATGGTGTCGCGCTGATTCACTCCATCGGCAGGCCGGAGGGGCCGGGACATACGAATCCCTGGATCGCTAAACACATTTTTCCCGGAGGTTATTCCCCGGCGCTTTCCGAAGTCCTTCCTCCGATCGAGAAAGCGGGGTTGTTTGTAACAGACATCGAGATCCTGAGGATGCACTACGCCGACACACTGCGACTCTGGCGCGAACGCTTCGAGGCGCGAAGGGAAGAAGTCCGAGGCCTTTATGACGAGCGGTTCTGCAGGATGTGGGAATTCTACCTGGTCACCAGCGAGCTCAGCTTTCGGCATCAGGGACAGATGGTCTTCCAGATCCAGTTGGCCAAGCGTCCCGATGTTGTCCCCATCACGCGGGACTACATTCACGGCTTTGAGGCGGAAAATAGCGACTAGGAAGTCGCGCTCACCAGGCCTTCGGCCGCCTGACGGAGTTCCTCTCCGTTTGTCTCGGAATCCTCGATGACAGGATGAGGCGGGTGGAGGAGTTGGTTAAGCATCCGATCCCAATGCTCCTGGCCCTTGATGATCTCAATCTCGATTCTCAGGTAATGGATCGGAATTTCCTGGTTCAGCAGGTGGGGCATCCGCACGGCATCCTTCTCCGTGGTGATGATGCAGGAGATGCCGCGGCGCGTGCAGCGTTTGATGAAGCGGTCGAGTTCTCGTTTCGAGTAGAGGTGATGGTCAGCAAAGCTCTGGGTCAGCTCCAGAGAGACACCGAGCCGGCGAAGTCCCTGCTCGAAGCTCTCCGGTGAGGCGATGGCGGAAAGGGCTGCGGCCTTGAGGCCCTGCAGAGAGGAGACGGGGATTTTCTTGCCGGTCGAGAAATCCTGAAGTTCTACCGGACGGTGCCGACATTCAATGATGGCGGCTGTGCTGTTATGGAGCCTGATCCGGCGGTAAAGTTCAGAGAGATCACTTCCGTCGCATTTGGTGATCAGGATATGGGTGGCCCGTCTCAGGTGAGAGGGAGGTTCTCGCAGTGTGCCTCGGGGAAGAAGATACTCGTTACCGAAGGGGGCCTCCCGGTCAATTAGGACAAGGTCGAAGCGGCGTTGCAGGCGGAGGTACTGGAGCCCGTCATCAAGGATCAGCAGGTCGCTTCCTAATTGAGAGATGGCATGGCGTCCGCATTCGACACGGTCTTTATCAACCACCACCGCGACCCCTCGAAGGTTCTTTGCCAGCATGAAGGGCTCGTCACCCGCATTCTTGGAATCCAGTAGAAGAGCCCCTCCTTCGGAGACGACACGCACGGGAGAGGGATCGTTCCCAGGGATCCGTCGGCGTGTGCTTTTGTATCCTCTGCTGAGAATTGTAACCTTCCTTCCGCGCATCGAGAGCTCTCGTGCGAGTTTTTCAACGACCGGGGTTTTTCCAGTACCGCCAACAGTAAGATTACCGATGCTTACCACGGGGCATCCGAGCTGATGAGGTCTCAGTATGTTGGAGGCGTAGAGTCGGATTCTGACGGAGACAATAGCGAGATAGAGGAAGGAAAGCCCACGAAGTACGACTCGGAGTAGGCCTGCTCTTTTTCCGGCCCTCCTCTCCAGGATGACATCGACGGCAAACTGCTCGAGTCTGTCGAGTAGCTGCCTCATCAGGATTTGACGATCCTGGCCCCTTTATTGTCGGCGGCGACAATTGCTATCTTGGCATCCTTCGGTGCAGCAGCACGCATTAACGCAGCGATTTTTTTTGCAGAAACGGCATCAGGGGTAAGGCAGCAGATGGTCGAGCCTGATCCGCTAAGCCATCCTCCAATGGCCCCAGACTGCTCACCCGCTGTGATGACCTCTCCGAGGAAGGGTACGAGCTTGGCGCGATAGGGTTGGTGGAGACGGTCGCCGAAGGCTCCCTGAAGCAGTTCGTATTTTCCGGTAGCGAAGGCCGTCGCGATCACGGCTGCATCCGCAGCATTGGCTGCCGCATCGCCGATGCTGATCGACTTTGGCATGACCTTGCGCGCGTCGGGAGTGGCTACCTCAAAGTCTGGGATGAGGAGAACAAAGCGGAGTTTTGCCGAGACCGGCAGACGGATGGGATCGAGATGAGAGCGGGCAATCGTGAACCCTCCAAACATAGCGGGAGCCGCGTTGTCAGGGTGTCCCTCCAGTTCCGCACAGAGGCGATAGATGCCTAGGCGTGAGAGAGGATTTCCGCACAGGGCATTGAGTCCCATGAGGGTGCCGAGACGGACGGTGACACTGCTTCCCAGACCTCGAGCTTGGGGAACGGTTCCCTTAATTTTCCAGGAAAATGGAAAGGGTGTGAGTCCGCTGCCCAGGAAAAAGCATTTTCCCGTGGCCTCTACCATCGCGGGCATGACAACCGGCTTTTGCTTAGCAGTGATCGTAACCAGGTTTGCCACGTCCAGAGCGAGTCCAAAGGAATCGAATCCCGGCCCCAGATTCGCCGTGGTTCCTGGCACGGAAAAGGTTACGGAGGCTTTTCCGGATGGCATTGTTTTTTTGGTTGCCCGCATTGTGATGATCCGTCGTCATTATTCCTTCTTCGGCAAGAGGGTGCAACTCCCCGCTGACGGGGCCATCCTCTAACCGGTATCGCGGAAAAGAAAAAGGAGTCTCTGCTCCGGGTAAAAAGCATCCTCTGACTCTTTTTGATAGACTGCGTAACCCTCGGGAGAGTCATGAGCGCAGAGGGGCGCAAATGAGTCTTCCAAGTTCTGGGCCCGTCTGAGAAGCCGCTAGAGTCGCCAGCACGCCGATAGTCTCTCGAGGCTGATCTAGGTCTCTGGGGAAGTTCCTAGATGTCGAGCGCCAGGAAGTCGCGAACGAAAGCGTTGGATACGCCTGAACGGATTTCCTCTGGCGTGCCTATTTTTTGGATGCTGCCCTTGTCAAAGATCACGACGCGGTCAGCCACTTCGAAGGCCTCTTCCTGATCGTGGGTTACAAAGAGGCTGGTCAGCCGGGTTCTTTCGTGGAACTCGCCAAGCCAGGTGCGGAGTTCCCGACGGACCTTGGCATCAAGCGCCCCGAAAGGTTCATCCAGTAAGAGTACCTTGGGCTCCACGGCCAGAGCCCGAGCGAAGGCGATGCGCTGGCGTTGTCCTCCGGAGAGTTGCACGGGGAAGCGGTTCTCCAGACCCGAGAGCTGGATCGTCTCGAGTAGGGAGAGGACGCGTTCGTGGATCTTTTCTTTGGTAAGGCGTTTGGCCCGCGGAGCAACACGCAGTCCGAAGGCGATGTTCTCGAAAATGGTCATGTGGTTGAAGAGGGCATAGCTCTGGAAGACGAATCCGGCTTTCCGTTCGTTGGCGCTCTTCATGGTCACGTTCTCCCCCTCGAAGAAG
>CAIOJL010000177.1 GCA_903858595.1 uncultured Spartobacteria bacterium
CTTGGCTATATCAACTGGTCCATCACCACGTTCCAATGCCCGAATCACTCGATCTCTCAGATCTTGGGAATAGCTTTGCATCGCACCAGTCCATCACAAAGCCCACCAAAATGTCACTATTCAGATCAACCGTGCTCTAATACTTGGCTATAATCTGGGTCATGATCTGAGCGATCCGCTCCAGAGTCTCTGAAGTATGGGCTGTCGAGAGGAAACCTGCCTCGTACTGGGAGGGCGCAAAGTAGATGCCTTGCGCGAGAGCGGCGTGGAAGTACCTCGCGAAGGCGGCAGTATCACTCCGCTTGGCGTCCTCGAGGTTACGGATGGGACCTTCGCAGAAATAGAGGCAGAACATGGATCCGATTCGCTGAAAGGTGAGAGGCTTCTCCTTGATCGCGTCTTTTATAGATTCCTCCATCTGGGCGCCAAGGGACTCGAGAAGCGCCCAGCCGTTGATCCGCTCCATTTCCTTGAGCTGAGCAAGGCCTGCTGCGAGGGCGAGGGGGTTGCCTGAGAGAGTGCCGGCTTGATAGACCGGGCCTAGCGGGGCGAGCTGATCCATAATGTCGGCACGACCGCCGAAGGCTCCGACGGGAAGGCCTCCACCGATAACCTTCCCCAGTGTGGTGAGATCGGGAGTGATGCCGTAGATCTCCTGAGCCCCTCCCGGATCAAGTCGGAATCCGGTCATGACCTCGTCAAAGATGAGGAGGGCGCCGTGATCGCTACAAAGCCTCCGGATGCCTTCCAGATAGCCTGGCTCAGGCAGATAGAGGCCGGCATTGGCAGGAACAGGCTCGAGGATCACGCAGGCGATCTCTTGGCCAGACTCACTGAAAACTGCTTTCAGGGCTTCAAGATCGTTGAAGGACACGGTTGTAGTAAGCGCGGCAAGGGAAGCGGGAATTCCGGCGCTGTCCGGCTGTCCGAGTGTGAGGGCTCCGCTTCCTGCCTTGACCAGCAGGGAATCGACATGGCCGTGGTAGCAACCCTCGAACTTCACAATGCGCTCGCGCCCCGTGGCGCCTCGTGCCAGGCGGATCGCTGACATGACGGCCTCGGTGCCGGAGTTCGTCATCCTGACCTTCTCCACGGAAGGAACCATCCGGCAGATGATCTCGGCCATCTTGACCTCCAGGGCGTTCGGAATACCGAAGCTGGTGCCGTATTTTGCCGTCTCGGTGACGGCATCGATCACGACCTGAGGCGCATGGCCGAGGATCGCTGGTCCCCAGGTGCCGACGAAGTCGATGTACTCACGGCCATCCACATCTGTGATCGTGCATCCCTGAGCCTTGTTGACGAAGAAGGGTTCCCCGCCCACTCCACGGAAGGCGCGGACGGGCGAGTTCACCCCGCCAGGAATGCGGTGAAGCGCGCGATTCCAGAGGGAATGGGAGGTGGGCGCAGCAGGCTGAAGGCTAAAGGCTGAACGCTGAAGGTCTGACATAATAAAATAAACTAATGTTAAAGCGGCGCTGAAGGAGTAGTAAATCCAAGCCGCAAGGATCAGTGAGATCGCATGGAGCAGACCAGTGAGTTGAGGACTTTTTCTGCTTCCATGATTTTAGCATCACACGCAGATGCAGCTCCCTCGGGCGCATAACCAAGCTACTCAGTTGGTAACGTAGTTCCCGTAATGAGCCAAATGCGATCTCCAGAAATCGAAGGTACTCTTGTTGACTTTCGCGTGCGCATCCTTCGACGATATTTGAAGGCACCGAAACAGCGGCGCGGCGCATCTGGGAAGTAAGTCCATAAATTTCGTCTTTAGGGAAATCCTTTGAGATCCGATAAACCAACAAGGCAATCTCATCTGTAAGTTCGTAGGCTCTAAGCTTTGAGTGATCACGCATTATGAGTTCCTTCAGCCTTAATTCAGCGGCTAAGTTCCAGCATCCTGCGCACGGACTTTTCCGCTTTGACCCGGAGTCCTTCCTCCAAAAGAATCTCGGGCTTCAGGTCGCGGAGGCATAGATAGAGCTTCTCGAGGGTATTCCGCTTCATGTAGCGGCATTCGGCGCAGGCACAGGTGTCTGTGGGTCCGGGAATGAAGATCTTGCCCGGAATCTCGCGGCGCAGGCGGTGAAGCATTCCCTCCTCGGTGACGATGACGAAAGCGTTGGCCGGGGAGTTCTTGCAATAAGAGACCATCTTCTCGGTCGAACAGACTTCGTCGGCCAGCAACCGCACGGCCTGAGGACACTCGGGATGAGCAACCACAAGGGCGTCTGGATGCTCACGCTTCGCGCGCTCAATGCTATCCCGCGTATACTCCATATGGACATAGCAGGAGCCCTGCCAGAGATCCATGGGACGTCCGGTCTGCTCCATGACCCAGGCTCCGAGATTCTGGTCCGGCACGAAGAGAATGGGGCGGTCCTGAGGGGCTGCGTTGACAATCCTGACAGCATTGCCACTGGTACAGATCACATCGGCGAGGGCCTTCACTCCGGCACTGCAGTTGATGTAGGCGATGACGAAGTAGTTCTTCTCCGCATGCTTCTTCAGATAGGCCTCCAGTTTATCAGCGGGACAGGAATCGGAGAGGGAACAACCGGCCTCCATGTCGGGGATCACTACGACCTTTCTCGGGCTCAGGATCTTAGCCGTCTCCCCCATGAAGTGAACCCCGCAGAAGACGATCACGTCGGCATCGGTCTCGGCTGCCTTCTGACTGAGGCCGAGTGAATCGCCCACGAAATCAGCGACCTTCTGAATCTCCTCAATCTGGTAGTTGTGCGCCAGAATGACGGCATTCTGCTGCTTCTTGAGACGCAGAATCTCCGCGGCCAGATCGATATTACTGGTGTTACTCACAGGGATGAAGGGGATAAAAGGGATGAAAGGAAGCTCATGGGGAAGACGGCAATGATCTTATCCCCTTCATCACTTTTTTCCCTGTGAATCTATTCAGTCGCCTTACTTCGCTTCGTTGATGAGCTGGCGGAGAATGAAGGGGAGGATGCCGCCATGGCGGTAGTAGTCGACCTCGATTGGGGTGTCGATGCGGACCTTCACGGGGACTTCCTGAGAGGAGCCATCCTTGCGACTAATCCTGACGGACAGATCCTGACGCGCCTCAAGATCCTCGCCCAGTCCGATGATGTCGTAGCTCTCGGTACCGTCCAGGCCGAGACTCTGCACGTTGGTTCCTTCCATGAACTGGAGAGGGAGGATGCCCATGCCGACGAGATTGGAGCGGTGGATGCGCTCGTAGCTTGCGGCGATGACAGCCTTGACTCCAAGGAGGCGAGTACCCTTGGCGGCCCAGTCGCGGCTGCTGCCTGTACCGTATTCCTGACCAGCGATGATGACTAGCGGGGTCTTCTCCGCCTGATATTTGTGGGAGGCATCGAAGATGCTCATGCGCTCGCCGTCAGGTTGGTGGAGCGTCTCGCCGCCCTCGACTCCGGGAAGCATGAGGTTCTTGATACGCACGTTGGCAAAGGTGCCGCGTGTCATGATACGGTCATTGCCGCGGCGGCTGCCGTAGCTGTTGAAGTCTTCGTAGGTGACTCCATGTTCGCTGAGGAAGCGGCCTGCCGGGGACTTCTCCTTGATGGCTCCAGCCGGAGAGATGTGATCGGTCGTGACTGAGTCGCCGAAGATGCCGAGCGCACGGGCCTCCGAGATCGGAGTGATCGTGCCGGCCTCCATGCCGAAGTTCTCGAAGAATGGAGGCTCCTGGATGTAGGTGCTCTTGCTATCCCACTCATAGATCTCTCCAGAAGGAGCGCTGATCTCGTTCCACTTGGGATTCTGACCGGCGAAGTTGCCGTAGAGAGCGATAAACATCTCGGGCGTGAGGGCGGTGCGGAGCATATCGCGGATCTCGGCGAGGCTCGGCCAGATATCCTTGAGGAAGATCTCCTTGCCATCTTTACCCTTGCCGATCGGTTCCTTGACGAAGTCGATATCGATACGGCCTGCGAGGGCGAAGGCGACGACCAGGGGAGGGGACATCAGGAAGTTGGCCTTGATGTTCTGATGGATGCGGGCTTCGAAGTTGCGGTTTCCGGAGAGGACCGCTGCCGCTACGAGATTGTTGTCGGTGATGGCCTTCTCGACTTCTGGATTGAGGGGGCCGGAATTTCCGATGCAGGTGGTGCAACCGTAACCGACTGTCTGGAAGCCCAGCTTATCGAAGTAGGGCTGCAGGCCGGTCTTCTCAAGATAGGCGGTGACGACGCGTGATCCCGGCGCGAGCGAGGTCTTCACCGTTGGATCCATCTCGAGGCCGAGTTCCACGGCTTTCTTGGCCAGGAGTCCCGCGGCGAGCATGACGCTAGGGTTGCTGGTGTTGGTGCAGCTAGTAATGGCGGCAATGAGGACGGAGCCGTTCCGGATGGCGCTCTTGCCCCCATTCTCATGATGCCCATTATGATACGGTGACTCGGGCATCTGGTGGACCGGATCGGGCGTGGGGCGGTCGCTGATCATCTCCTCCTCGTCGGAAGGAATGGTCGGATTGCGTCGAGCCACCAGGGCCTTCGCAGAAAGAGCTTCTTCGTTTTTACCATAGCCACCTTCAGTGACCGGCTTGATAAGAAGTTCGTGGAAGGTCGAACGGAGTTGAGGGAGATCGATGCGGTCCTGAGGACGCTTCGGTCCGGCGACGCTGGGAACGACATTGGCAAGATCGAGCTCAAGATCGACGCTGTAGTCGATCTGGCCTTTGCGAGGCATACCGAACATTCCCTGAGCCTTGAAATAGTTCTCGAAGGCGCTGCACTCAGCCTCGGTTCGGCCAGTGGCGCGAAGGTAGGCAACCGACTCGGAATCTGCCGGAAAGATACCCATGGTGGCGCCGTACTCGGGAGCCATGTTGGCGATAGTAGCGCGGTCTGGGAGGGGAAGGGACTCCGCACCCTCGCCATAGAATTCGACGAACTTGCCGACGACCTTCGCGGCGCGGAGCATCTGGGTGACGCGGAGCGCAAGATCGGTGGCGGTGACGCCCTCGCTCAGCTTGCCTGTGAGATGGACTCCCACAACTTCCGGAGTGAGGAAATAAACGGGCTGTCCGAGCATGCCGGCTTCGGCCTCGATGCCGCCAACACCCCAGCCGACGACTCCAAGACCGTTGATCATCGTGGTGTGAGAGTCCGTGCCGACCAGACTGTCTGGGTAGTAAACGCTGCCGGAGGCATTCTTGGAATGAAGGACTCCGCGGGCCAGATATTCGAGATTCACCTGATGGACGATGCCGATGCCGGGAGGCACCACGCCAAAGGTCTCAAAGGCCCCTTGGCCCCACTTTAGGAATTCGTAGCGCTCGCGGTTGCGCTTGAACTCCATATCAAGGTTGAGCTTCATGGCGTCGGCCCAACCGTAGTAGTCGACCTGAACCGAGTGATCGACCACTAGGTCGACAGGAACGAGTGGTTCGATAATGCCGGGCTTGCCGCCCAGGCGTGCCACGGCACTGCGCATGGCCGCGAGATCAACAAGCAAGGGGACGCCGGTGAAGTCTTGGAGGACGATGCGCGCGACCACAAAGGGAATCTCCTCTGGGGCAGGGGCCTTCGCATTCCAGGCAGCGAGAGCCTGCACATCCTTCTCATGAACTTTCTTGTTGTCGCAGTTGCGAAGCACCGACTCCAGCACCACGCGGATCGAGAAGGGCAGACGCGAGATCTTGCCGATGCCCTGTTCCTCAAGTGCCGGGAGGGAGTAGTAGGAGGAGTTGGTTCCTTCTGATGGTTCGAAGCTGCGGAGTGTTTTGAAAGGGTCGGCGTTGGGCATGAAGAAATGAGGGCTGTTGGGCTTTTAGACTATTGGGCTTATGCGTTGAGGAATCTCAGATCTTTTCGGGAGTTACTGGCCAACAGTCCAACGGACCAAGAGGCCAACACTCGGTTCCATTACTTTAGTTCGGTGAGTTTTGCTTGGATCTTTGCGAAGTCGGGGAGCTGCTTAGGATCCTCGCTCGACTCGGCGTATTGGATGACTCCGGATCGGTCAATCAGGAAGGCGGAGCGCTGAGGAACCCCGCTCATGCCGAGTCCGATCTGGGGCAGGAAGCTCTCGTAGGCGATCCCGTAGGCCTTGGCGACGGCATGCTCGTAATCACTCAGGAGAGGGATGGTGATATTCTCCTTATGAGCCCATGACTGCTGGGCAAAAGGATTGTCCCCGCTGATGCCGTAGACAATGCAGTCAAGCGAATCGTATTCACCGATCCCCTTGCTGATCTCGCAGAGTTCCGTTGTGCAGACGCCAGTGAAGGCCATCGGCACAAAGAGGAGCAGGATATTCTTCTGTCCGATCACTGCGGAGAGAGTGATCTGCTTGGGTCCCTCGGAAGTGGCGGTGGATAGTGTGAAGTCGGGAGCTTTGGTGCCGGTGGTGATCATATGAGAAAGGATGAAGTATGAGGGTTGAATGATGAAGAGTTGTTAAGGATTGTATTCTACTGGTTTGGCGTTGATGAGGGAAGTGCAGAGGTGGCGGGTGAGGGTTTTGAAATTTCCACAGGAGGATTTGTGCCGGATAAGGAATTCGTGGGTGAATTGAGTTCCACTGGAGCCGTAGGAGTCGGAGGTGGTGTGGGTGTCGGGGTTGGCCATGGCTTCTCCTGGGAGCTCCATTCATGCCATGAGGCTGTCTCACCGCCGCCAAATTCTTTCCAAAGCTGATGGCAGCGCTCAGACCAGTGTGCATAATCCGGCGCGGTAAACGGCTTCTCCGCGGTTCCGGGGAAGACCAAGTAGACGACTTCTGGGCGACTGACGGGGCGACGATCCGCTCCCGAATCTGGCATAATCTCGCGACATATTCTCAGGGAGGCTTCACCGATCTTGGAGTTCGGTCCTAGATCACCAAGAATGGCAGGATAAAGTATTCCCTTTGCGATCACGACAGCATAGTCGCCGATGCCGGGTTGACCGGGAGATTTACCCACCATGAAAGAAGGAAGGACAATGAAGGGGTCGGATGTTCCCGCGAGGAAACTCCATCGCTTTAACTCGATGATGGTCGACAGGGCGGCATCGCGGCGGGCCTCAAGGGAGGCCTTTTCACTGGCGACCATGGTTGAACTTCCGAGTTCCGCCTCGGTGAGGGCAAGTTGGGATTCCTCTTCCCTTAGGCAAGGGTTCGGATGGTCACTTTTTTTTGCCCAACGGTAATTTGTCTGGGGTTGGAAGGTGACCGAAAGTTGGTCGATTAAGAGATTCCTGTCGCCATCCGATCCGTCAGTATTGACATTCATGATGGCCTGAATAAGGAGAGCACGACGGGAGGATGCTGGGTTACTCAGGTCGAGGATGGTCTGGCAATCGAAGAGGGAGTCGCGGTGGGGAAGCCTCTGGAGTTGACCTAGGTTTGCTCGGAGCGATTTTTCCTTGTGATTCAGGAGAGCGGCAAAATCAGGCGATGGCAGCGCATTGGTAAGGAGTGAAACAAGGGCCGGCATTAACTCGATAATATCCGGAGTGGCAGCTTGCAGGTCGGCCATGGTCGTTGCGGCTTTGGGCCAGTGGACATGTAGGCTGATGTCCATTCCGTAAGAATTGCTATCCGAAATTGTGTCCAACGCGGTTTCCTGTGAGGGAATGCAATCAACGCTACTTTTCAGAGTAATTCCGTTGAAAAGCTGCGCGGTGTCGTATTTTTTACGTGGCAGAACTGGGATGGCAGTTGGCGATGGCGTCGGATGTCTAGTTTCCTGATTTGATATCTGTTTTTTTGAGCATCCGACAGTTGCGATGGCTAGTACCATGGTTCCTACTACGATACATCCTCGGATGCCGGGAGTTTTGTGAGCCTGCATGGGATTAAATCAGCGACTTGCTTTGTAGATTTTTAGAACTGCTTAAATCAGCTCAAAGGTAGGCCAGGAAGGAGCCCATGACATCACCGGGGATGTCGATCATCTTGTAATCCGTCGAGGAGACAAAGAGCAGGCTCTGGCTTCCCTTGCCCAGCATGCTGCCGGTGGAATCATAGATCTCATGATCGAGGGTGACAAACTTCCGATTGTGCCCAGACACACGGATCTTCACGCTAACGGTCTCGAACTCCTTGGTCTCGCGAATGAACTTGTGCTCAAACGACCTGGTCAGGATGTAAAAGGGGGTCTCTTTAAGGTTGAACTTGGGCATCACTTTGTTGAAGAAGAGCTCGCGGGTCTTGCCCACCCACATGGCATACATGCCGAAGTAGACATTCCCCACCGAGTTAGTGTCGGAATAGGTGGCGATGAAGGAGTGGACGAACCATTTGTCCTCGAAGTGTCCCGAGATATCATGGGTGCCGGTTGGTGATGGAGTGAGGATTGTCCCGACATGGGTGAGGGGAACGACGGAGACTGTGGCAGGCTGATCCAATTCCTCGGAATCGGTTATGAAATCCTCTCCGGTGAAAGGCTTGAACATGAGCCAAATCACATATCCCAGCGGCAGAAGTGAGGCCAGAATTTGGAACATGGGCTCATGCAGGAAGTAGCCGTAGGCGAAAATGACGACCGCTAGCGATCCGATGCAGAACATCTTGATCTGGGGAATGACGTTGACGGGGCCGTTCATGAAGGCGCGTCCGATCGCCAGAGCCGAGTAGCCGACAAAGAACGTCGCGAAGAAGATCATGAAATATTCTAACTCGATCCCGATAGCCGCTCCGATCACCGCAATCAGGGCGCAGAGAATGAAGGTGGGAATAGGGGAGGTGATGAGCTTCTGTGGGATAAGGGCAAAAATGGGGTTCTTGCTCTTGCTGGCATTGGTCTTGAAGAACCAGTGCAGGGCTATATAGCCGCTGTCTAGCGTCGTGAGGATGCACCCGCCAAGGAATACGAGATAGGCACCAAGCAACCAGGCGTTCACTGGGGGTTGGCTGAAGACGCGGGTCAACAGGGACTGGGCATAGGGATAACCGGCCAGGCCTTTCTGAATGAATTCAGCACCGCTTCCTTCCATCGCCCAGAGAGCCAGGATGCCGTGGAAAAGGAGAATCGCTCCGAAGAGTGTGGCTCCGACGGCGTAGGAGGCAGTGATGGAGGTGTTCTCCCTACGCATCTGGATAGCCCGTTGCCATTGCTGAAGATCCAGCCAGGGTCCCACGATGAAGCCGATGCAGATCGGGATCACATAGCCCCAGAAGTTCCAGTCATGAGTCGGCAGCAGGCTCGGACGATGAATTCCACGGAAGAAAGGGGATCCTAGTTCCGCGATAATGACGGCCACGCAGACAATGATAAGTGCTAGGAAGGCGGCGTGGCTGTACTTGATGCGCCGTATGGAGAATTCCTCCCCGAAGAGAATGCCTGCGGCCAGAATGATGAGTGCTGTCAGAGGCAGGTAGAGGGAGTCTGGTTTGAGTCCCAGGGGCTGCCATCCGTAACGGATCAACGCGAAGATGGTGAGTGAGATAGCGATGATCTGGTAGAGAAAGAACACCAGACGGAACGGGCGCGACCAGTTGTTGAAAAATGCAGCGAGACTTTCCGAGCCGGGGTGCCTTTTGGCGATGTGATCGGCGACGAGTCCGAAAAGGAAGAGACCCAGGCAGTTCGGGATCAGAAAGGTGAGCAGTCCCGTGAGACCGAACTCGACGGTGAACTGCACGGAGAAAAAGAGGCCGAGTCCCCAGACCCAGGAGAGGGCGACGGTGTTTCCCCAGAGGAGAATATTCAGGAAACGAAATCTTGGGGACGAGAGCGCAGAAGTAGCCATGAAGATAAACTTAACCTAGTGACTGATCGCGGCCTCTTCAATCTGAATGGATGATAAGTATTGAAATATGCAAAAGGATTAGGAGATCTCCCGCCAGGCAGACTCCTCCAGACTCCTCCCGTTCTTGCAATTGCAATGCAGCAAAGGCATTCTCCTGTACTGCCGCCGGCCTCTGGCGGAGCCTCACTTTACTGAATCCTTGAAAATTCTCGACCGTTATCTCCTGACCTCCCTCGGTTTGGCGACCCTGATGGGGGTTGCTCTGCTGAGCGTGGTGCTGGTGCTGGGGAATGTCTTCAAGGAGATGCTTGATCTTATGATCAATCACAGCGCGCCTCTGGAAGCCGTGCTGGGATTTGTCGCATTTGTCCTTCCCTTCTCGATGACCTTCACGATCCCGTGGGGTTTTCTCACGGCAGTTCTGTTGGTCTTTGGGCGTCTTTCGGCGGATAATGAAATTATCGCGCTGCGCTCCAATGGGGTGAGTTTCCCCAGGGTCTTTGTCCCCGTTCTGGCTATGGCTCTCCTACTTGTCGGGGTCTGTTTCTGGATCAATATTGACGTCGCGCCACGTGCCCAGTACGCGATGATGAACTCCCTGTTCCGAATCGCCACGAGCAATCCTGTCTCAATGTTCCAACCGGACGAGGTAGTCGACCAGTTTCCCGATCGCAAGATCTTCGTGGGAGGGCGCGAGGGGGATCTCATGAAGAATCTCGTGGTCGTGGAGTTGGATGATCATGGGGCAGCCTCGAAGGTGGTCTTTGCAAAGACCGGCACGCTCTCCACGGACACAGAGAATCACCGTCTTCTTCTAAGAGTGCAGGACGCCAACTTCGAGCAACGCGACGAAAAGGATCCTAATAATGTCCATCTGATCCGCCAGGGTATCACAATGAAGGAGGGTGTCTTTCCGATGTCGCTCCAGAAACTTCTCGATCAGAAGAAGAGGGGTAAGCCACCCACTTCCCACACGCTCCGGGAGCTGTTCGAAGAGATCGCAAAGCCCGACTGTCCACAAAGGCTTGCTTACAGGGTCGAGATCAGTAAGCGCTTCTCTATGTCGCTGGCGGCGCTGGCCTTTGCCCTCATCGCGGTGCCGCTCGGCATCACGGCCCACCGGAAGGAGACATCAGTCGGGTTTGCCCTCAGCCTGCTCATAGCCTTCAGCTATTTCTTCTTCATCCTCGTGGCCGAAGCGCTGAGCAAGAAGTCCAACATGCCGGAAGCTTTGCCGATCATCATGATCTGGCTCCCGAACCTCCTCTTCACAGGACTGGGTGTCTGGCTCTTCTCTCGCCTTGCCCGTCGTTAAAAAATCCCTAATAGCCAACTCACCCTCAATCATCATGCCATCCTCCAAAGAACACTCACTGAAAAATCCCGTGACCAAAGAATCCATCCGCAGTCTTGTCGCGGGTTTGGCAAGCGGACGCCGCGCGGATTTTCTAACCGATATGATGGAGACAGTCATCAAATATGGACTTGATGACGCCTCGATTGGAGACCTCAAGCTGGTCAGTCGCTCGATGCGCGAAATGCGCTATGCGGCCTCCGTGTTCCGAAAGTACAATACGATTCGCAAGGTAGCGGTCTTTGGTTCCGCACGAACCAAGTCTGATGAAGCTGACTTCCAGTTGGCTCGTGAGTTTTCACGCCGCATCGTTGAGGAGAACTTCATGATCATCACCGGCGGGGGTGATGGGATCATGGGAGCCGCACAACAGGGAGCGGGTGCGGAAAAGAGCTTCGGGCTGAACATCCGACTGCCGTTCGAGCAGAGTGCCAATCAAGTGATCCTGGGAGACCCCAAGCTGATCAACTTCAACTATTTCTTCGCCCGCAAGCTCAGCTTCGTGAAGGAGACCAGCGCCTTTGTCCTTTTCCCCGGTGGTTTCGGGACGCTCGATGAGGGATTCGAGGTGCTGACGCTCCTGCAGACGGGAAAGACCTCCATCGTCCCGATCATCCTGATGGATCGCCCGAACGGTTTCTACTGGGAGACCTGGCGGCGCTTCATGGATAACGATATCCTCGAACTTGGCCTCATCTCCCGTTCCGATTTCCATCTCTTCACGATCACGCATGACGTCGATCGTGCGGTGAACGAGATCAAGCATTTCTACAAGGTGTTCCATTCTTATCGCTGGGTCCGTGACGAAATGGTGATCAGGATCAATAAAAAACTCACGTCGGCAGCCTTGGAAAACCTGAATCAGCAGTCTGATCATCTCCTCATCTCGGGCCATATCGTCCAGCGGAATGCCCTTCCTGAGGAGGCTGATGAACGCGAGATCACCCATCTGCCGCGTCTCGTGCTGATCCCTCATAAGAGAGAGTTCGGAATGCTCCGTCTCCTGATCAATGCGATTAATGACTCCCAGGTGATCGAAACTCCTCCTGATGAGATCATCCGTGATCAGGGCAATCCCTAGTGCCCGGAATTGAAGAATCATTCTTTCGAGGATAGAGTTCGGTTTCTATAAAAGTAACGATGACGATGACGACGAAGGCCAAGGTTTCCCTCTACGACACCACGCTGCGTGACGGCACCCAGGGTGAGGGGATCTCCTTCAGTCTGCTGGACAAGATCAGGATCGCCGAGAAGCTTGCCGGATTCGGCATGGATTACATCGAGGGTGGATGGCCCGGGTCAAATCCTAAGGATCTCGCGTTCTTTGCCAAGGCCCGGAAGCACGGTTTCGGGATGACAAAGATCGCCGCCTTCGGCAGCACACGCCGTGCCGGGATCAAGGCTTCAGTGGATCCACAATTAGCCCAGTTACTTGAGGCCGGGACTCCCGTCGTGACGATCTTCGGGAAGAGCTGGAAACTCCAAGTAGACAAGGTGCTGGGGGTTCCCCATGAGGAGAACCTCGCGATGATCAGCGATAGCGTGGTCTACCTGAAGTCGTGCGGACGTGAGATCTTCTACGATGCCGAGCATTTCTTTGACGGTTACAAGGATGACGCGGAGTTTGCTCTAAACACGCTGGCCGCCGCTTCCGAAGCGGGAGCCGATATGCTCATCCTCTGCGATACGAACGGAGGCACGATGCCAGAGGAGATCTCTGCAATCACCGCCGCTGTGGAATCGCGTTTTCCTGGCATGGTCGGCATCCACACCCACAACGACTGCGGAATGGGTGCTGCCAATGCCCTCACTGCCGTCCGTGCCGGTGCGGTCCAGATCCAGGGGACGATGAATGGTTACGGCGAGCGGACGGGAAACTGCAACCTCACGACCGTGATCCCGTGTCTCCAGCTGAAGATGGGAATCCACGTCGTTCCCGATCTCACGCGCCTGCGCGAGGTGTCTCTTTTTGTGGACGAGTTGGCAAACTGCCAGCCCGATGTGAGGGCCCCCTTCATCGGCAGCACCGCCTTTGCTCACAAGGGTGGAATGCATGTGAATGCCGTTGCCAAGACCGCGGCAGCCTATGAGCACATCGAGCCTTCTTCGGTAGGCAATCATCAGAATATTCTGGTCTCCGAGCTGTCGGGCCGGAGCAACATCCTTCTCAAGGCTGAGGAGCTAGGCCTGAAGCTGGACAAGAACGATCCTGTAGTGCTCCGAGTACTCGAGAAGATCAAGGCCCTGGAATCCGAAGGCTTCGAGTTCGAGGCGGCCGATGCCTCGCTCGAACTGCTCCTTCGGAAGGAGCTAGGGCTTCATGTTTCTCTCTTCCAACTCCAAGAATATCACTGCAGCTTCCGCCGTGACTCTGCAGGATCTTCCACAACCTGCGAGGCCACTGTCACAATCCTCAATAACGAGCAATCCCTGATGACGACGGCGGAGGGGGATGGACCGGTGAATGCTTTGGACGCGGCCCTCCGCAAGGCCCTGCAGCAACTCCATCCCTGGATTGCCGGCATCTCGCTCTCCGATTATAAAGTCCGCATAGTCGACGGGGGAAGGGGAACAGCGGCACGAACCCGCGTCCATATTCTCTCCAGCGAGGGATCGGATTCCTGGGGAACAGTCGGCGTCTCTGACAATATCATCGAGGCGAGTTGGATGGCGTTAGTCGACTCCCTCGAATATCATGCATCGAAACGCACGGCTTAGGTTTGGCATGTTTTGGCTTACGGCGCTTGGCGGCGTTGCTGCTCGGTCTGAGTAGGACCTACTGGGCTTTCCCTCTCGGGCTTAGCTTAGCATCCCTAGATAGTGTAGTCACGATCTGTTGGCCCAGAGGGCAATACAGCGGATGTGGATTGCAGGAAGGAAAGAAGAGGCATTCTTTGCGTGCCGGGTAGAGACGCCACGCCAGCGTTTGAGGTGAAGGAAGGCGTTCTCAACGAGATGCCGTAAGCGGTAGAGATCTTTGTCGTAAGGTC
>CAIOJL010000178.1 GCA_903858595.1 uncultured Spartobacteria bacterium
CAGAGTGGCCTTGCACGCCTGTCACCAATCAGATGTTTACAAACTTACACTCTTTCTTGATCCGTTTCTTTTCCTGAGTTCTTGAGTTCCTGATTTATCCATTCCCCTCACAGGCTTTCCTCACAGGCTTTCCTCACAGGCTTTCCTCACAGTCGGAGCGACTTGTTCGCCGAGAATTCGGATGGCGTTTAACGCTTTCTTATGATGGAGCGATCCGGGGCTCATCTGGATCGTGATCCGGTCGATCCCGCCGAGCACCTTATTGTAATGGAGGATCTTCTCCGCGCCCTCTTGAGCATCACCGATAATGAGCGCCCCTTCCCCATCGCAGAGAGCATCGAAATGGGAGCGTTGGATTGCGGGCCAACCGCGCTCTTTCCCGATCTGACCGAACATCCGCTCGTAGCCGGGGAAGTAATCATCGCGGGCCTCCTGCGTCGTCCCTGCAAAGGAGCCAAGCGCATGGATGCCGACCTTGAGCTTTTCGGGCGCATGGCCAGACATGGCTCCGGCCTCACGGTAGAGATCGACCAACGGACGGAAGCGGTCCGGATGGCCCCCGATGATTGCGATCATCAGCGGTAGACCGAGGGATCCGGCGCGGATTACTGACTCAGGAGAACCTCCTACACCCACCCAGATGGGAAGTGGATTCTGAAGAGGACGGGGGTGGATTTCCTGATCCCGGAGCGGCGGCCTGTGCTTTCCTGACCAGGTGACGCGTTCGTTCGCACGGATCTCTAGTAGCAGGCGGAGCTTCTCGTCGAAGAGGGAATCGTAATCTCCGAGGTCGAGCCCGAAGAGCGGATAGGCCTCGGTGAAAGAGCCACGTCCGGCAACAATCTCCGCCCGACCTCCCGAGATCAGGTCAAGGGTAGCAAACTCCTGAAAGACCCGCACTGGATCAGCGGCACTCAGCACAGTCACGGCGCTTACAAGCCGTATCCTTTGGGTCCTAGCCGCCGCCGCAGCCAGAAGAACAACCGGCGCAGAATCAAGGAACTCCGCGCGGTGATGTTCCCCTATCCCGAAGACATCAAGTCCAACCCGATCGGCCGCCTCCACTTCCTCGAGCAGATTTCTGAGTCGAATGACCGGATCGACCATCGCTCCCGTCACGGGATCGGCTAATGTGGCGACAAAGCTATCAAGTCCGAGCTGCATCAATTTTGTCAGGGCCTCCAGGTGGAAAAATACTCAGCCACCGCTTCTTGCCAAGGTCGAGGAGTGACACCGGTGACACGCGTGAATTTCGAAGTATCGAGAGCTGTGCGGGGGGGGCGTACAGCGATGAAGGCCTTCATGTCAGAGAGCTTGAGCGGCGCAACTGTAGTGGTTAGCACGGGAATGCCGTTTTTCTTGGCGCACTCGAGGGCATACTCCCCGTAGTCTCGCCAGGAGCAGGTGCCGCTGTTGCAGAGATGATAGACGCCCCCCGGCACAGTGAGTTTCAGAAACGCGGCAAGCCAGACCGCCATGTCCTCGGTGTAACTGGGAGTGGAAGTTTTGTCATGGACAGCGGCCGCTTCCGGAGAGGTGAGCGCGCGCTTCACGATGGCATCGACAAAGCTGGGCTTGTCGGGGCCGAAGACCCAGGAGACACGCACGACGCAGTGTAAGGGCGATGCCGTTAACACCTCGCGATCTCCTTCCAGTTTGGTAAGGCCGTAGTGACTGAGAGGTTTCGGATCATCCTCTTCGGTGTAAGGACGGTCGAGAGCTCCATCGAAGACATAGTCCGTTCCAATGTGAATCAGTCGGGCACCTCGTGCCGCACAAAGACGGGCAATGCGTCCAGGTGACTCGGCATTGATCCGGGCTGCAGCTTCCCGATCCCTCTCACAACCGTCGACATCCGTGGCGGCGGCGCAGTTCACGACTACATCGCCAGACCCAAACTCGTGGGTAGCCAGGCTTGCCTCCGCCTTAACGGGATCAGCAAGATCGACATCTGCTCGGGTCAAAGCCACAACATTGACATCTGGAAGTGCTTTCCACCGGCGAGCAAGAGCTGAGCCAAGTCGGCCGTTGGAACCAAGAATGAGAACTTTCATAGGAGAAATGATAGATTCAGTCCTTCATAATTCATAATTCATA
>CAIOJL010000179.1 GCA_903858595.1 uncultured Spartobacteria bacterium
GGTGGCTCCTGCCTCGGCTGCCTGGACGACCTGCTCGCCCGTGAGCAGGGTGCCGACACCAAGATGGACCTTGTCTCCGAAGGCTGCCTTGATCCGGGCAACTGCCTCCGGAGCGGCGGGGGTACGGAACGTGACTTCGAGAGCATTCAGGCCACCATCCAGAAGGGCTTGGGTTAGGGGCTCTGCATCTTCGGCGCGGTCGATGGTGATTACGGAAATAATGCGGTTGGCAAGGACAGGTGTGAAATCGAAAGATGACATGGAATATCTTTTAAGGAATCCAGCCGCCTTATCCAAGCAAGCAATTGAGAGCGGATGTCCGATTCTCTCATGGACGCCATCGAGAAGATGTCCGAAAAACACTATATATTGTGGTTATAAGTATAGGCAACCCCTAGGGATTGTGTTTTTTGTTGTGACTTAGCACGTAATAGAGCTATTCTTTAGAACCTCCAGGCACCCCTTTTCTCATGTATCTTCAATCACTCGAACTGATCGGATTCAAGTCCTTCGCCCCCAAGACAACACTCCGTTTTCACCGGGGGGTGACTGCCATTGTCGGCCCGAACGGCTGCGGCAAATCGAATGTCCTGGATGCAATCCGGTGGGTGCTCGGCGAGCAGTCTGCCAAGGCGCTCCGTGGCGGCGAGATGGCCGACGTCATTTTCAACGGCACCGACACGCGCCAGCCCCACAACATGGCAGAGGTCTCCATGACCTTTGCGGAGTGCGAGCAGGAGCTGGGAGTCGAGTGGAATGAGGTCCGCATCACCCGCCGCGTCTTTCGCGATGGCAAGTCGGAGTATCTGATCAACGGCACACCCTGCCGGCTCAAGGACATCCACAATCTCTTCATGGACACCGGCATCGGCCGAAGCGCCTACTCCATCATGGAGCAGGGTCGCACTGCCCAGCTGCTCAATAGCCGTCCTGAAGACCGTCGCGCCATTTTCGAAGAGGCTGCCGGCATCACGAAGTACAAGGCTCAGAAGAAGGAGGCGCTTCGCAAGCTTGAGTACACCGAGTCAAACCTGCTCCGCGTCTCCGACATTATCAAGGAGGTGAAGCGCCAGATCGGTTCCCTCCAGCGTCAGGCTGGGAAGGCCCGCCGCTATCAGTCCCTCATGGAGGACCTGCGTGTTCTCGACACCCATCTTTCGCACCGCACCTACCTCGATCTGGAGCGTTCGATCACCGAGGTTGCGGAGCAGGTCGAGAAGAGCGCCGATGCCCGCGCCCTCTACGAGCGTGAAATCGGCGAGCAGGAGCTCGAGGTTGCCGGCGCACGCGAGCAGGTCACCGCACTCGATACCGAGACCGGAGTTGCTCGCGACAGCCTGCAGACCTTGCGCAACCGGATCTTCTCGGGCGAGAGCCGCATCGAGACGAATGCCGAACGCTGCGGTGAATTCCGCGAGATGGGGATCCGCGCCAGCGCCGATATCGATGCCACGCATCTACGCATCCGCGAGCAGGAAAACGAGATCGAGCAGACGGATGCCCAGCTGACATCATTGCTGGAAGTTCTCCGCGGCGAGGAAGAGCTACTCCAGGCGGGTGCCGCTCGTCTCCAGCAGGCGCAGCAGGAGCGTCAGTCCGCCGAGCAGGCCACTGAGTCCCTCACCGGGCGCCTTCATGGGCTGGAAAACCGTCTAACCGATGTTCGGGGTGAGCTCTCCACCGCCAGCGCCCGCCGCGATGCCGAGAGATCTCGCTCCCTCCAACTTCAGGAGCAAGTTTCCGTCGCCGGCGTTGCCGTCACGACAGCCGCAACACGCGCGGACCTGACGGGAGCTGCCCAGGCCTCCACGCGCGCCTCTCTGGACGCGGCGGAGCAGGAGCTTCTTGCCGCCCAGCAGGGGCATGACGAGGCGCAGAATGCTCGCCAGATTGCCGAGACAGAATGGAACAACTCGGTAAAGCAACTCTCCGAACGCGAACATCGGCTGGAAATCCTACTCCAGCTTGAGCGTGAGGGTGAGGGACTTGGCGAGGGAGCGCAGGCTATCCTGCGCGGCCTAGACCGCCCCGAATTTTATCAGGCCGGCATTCTCGGAACTCTTGCCTCGCTGATCGAAGTTCCGGCCGCCGAAATCCCAGCGATCGAGGCCGCGCTTGGAGCTGCCAGCCGGGCCATTGTTTTTGCCGATGCCGGCATGGCTGAGGCTGCTCTTCAGACGTTGCGCGAGGCTGCTCAAGGACGTGCTTCCGTGGTGGCAAGCGATCTTCTGCCGATCAGTCCTTCCCCAGCCGAGGCGCTTCCCGAGGGTGCGACTTGCTGGGCAGTCGATGTGGTGCGCGCTACTGGCTCGGCGCATGGGCTGATCGGCCGCCTTCTCGAAGGGGTCGCCATCGTGCCCGATCTAGCGACGGCCTTCCGGCTCAAGCGGGAATATCCCGGTCTTGCTTTTGCGGCGCGCACCGGTGAATTCCTTGGTCGCGACGGCGTCGCGCATGGTGGTTCCACGGGTGAGGTTAGCGGATCCGCACTGCTTCGCCGCTCCCAGATTGCCTCGCTCGAGCGGGAGGTGAACTTGCTCCGTGAGAGCGTCTCTCATCTCTCCCTTGTTCGTGAAGGAGCTCTCGCTGCGCTGGAGGCTGCAGTGAATCGTCTCCGCGACGCCCGAGAAGTTCTCGGCAACACACAGGGACTTCTTGCTGCAGCGCAGGCCGATAATCTTCTTGCAAGCCGCGAACTGGAGAATGCCCGTAACCGTCACGAGTCCCTCGACGGCGAAATCTCCTCCCTGCAGGAACACATCCAGCTCCTGGAAGCACAGATTGCTGATCGTGAGCAGCAGCTCGAGACAGCCTCGCTGGAGCTAAACACAGCACGCGAAGAGCGTTCAGCCGCCGGCTCCAGGATTTCCTTCCTGCGGGACGCCGAGACGACCGCGGCCGCGGATCTCGCCGAGGCACGCCTGCGTGTTGCCACCGAGCGTCAGCGTCAGCAGTCGCTCGCAAACCAGCGTGCCCCCATGGAGGCCCGTATCCGCGAGCTGGCC
This sequence comes from uncultured Spartobacteria bacterium, assembly GCA_903858595.1. Classification (GTDB taxonomy): domain Bacteria; phylum Verrucomicrobiota; class Verrucomicrobiia; order Chthoniobacterales; family UBA6821; genus UBA6821. The sequence continues at coordinate 3,006 of CAIOJL010000179.1, forward strand.
GAGACGATCTCGGTCCGTGAACGCGACATCACGACGCACGACGAAAAGATCAAGTCGCTGGAAGCCGAGTCGACGGGACTAGCCGAGAGCGTGGAGACTTGGAAAATCGAAAGCGCCGAAGCCGAGGCCCGTGTGCTGGAGCTAGGCGTCCGCCGTGCCGAACTGCAATCCGGCGTTGAGGCGTTGGAGATCGCCCTGCGTGGCGCCCGCAAAAATCTCTCCGATCTGCAGGATAACCGCTCCAAGAACGAGGTGCGCCTTGCCGAGCTGAAGCTCCGTGCCGAGTCGATCCGCGACCATGTCTCCCGCCGCTACCAGCTCGATCTAGCTGGATTTGAGCCAGACCGCTACGCCCTACTCAAGGCCGTGGCTCAGCAGAAGGAAAAGGAGCGCCGTGCCGCCCTTCCCGAGTCAACCGATCCGATGGTCGAAGGGGAGGTTTCTTCCAATGAAAACCCCGAAGAGGTCACGGTCGAGACGGTTCAGGCTATCAGCGGCCCCATCCCTGCGGAAATCCCGTGGGAACGGATCGAGCTGGTTGTTGCCGAGCTGACCGAACGCGCTGACTCGATGGGGCCCGTCAACCTGGATGCTATTCAGGAATACGATGAGCTGGAGGAACGCTACAAATTCCTTGAACAGCAGAATAATGATCTGATCAACGGCAAGGCCGAGCTGATGGAGGCGATCGCCCGAATCAACAAGACGACCAAGGAGCTCTTCTCGGAGACTTTCGAGAAGATCCGCGTGAACTTCCTGGAGATGTTCACCCAGCTCTTCGGCGGTGGTAAGGCCAATCTCCTCCTCATGGATGAGAGCGATCCGCTCGAGAGCGGCATCGAGATCATCGCCAGCCCTCCTGGCAAGAAGCTCCAGAGCATTTCGCTCCTCTCCGGCGGTGAGCGCACCATGACGGCGGTGGCCCTGCTCTTCGCTATCTACATGGTGAAGCCCTCCCCCTTCTGTGTGCTCGACGAAATGGACGCCCCGCTCGACGAGTCGAATATCGGGCGTTTCATCAAGCTGCTCGACCGTTTCATCGGCCAGAGTCAATTCATGGTCATCACCCACAACAAGCGCACGATGTCGCGTGCCGACTCCCTCTATGGCGTAACCATGGAAGAGCGCGGCATTAGCAAGCTCCTCAGCGTCAAGTTCACCAGTCGGGATGAGCAACTACCCCCAGCCGCAGCCACAAACAGCACCCTGCGCGATGAGACGCTGGAAACGGCTCCCGTTGGTGTAACGGAGGAGATTGAAGGATAATTAATCTGGATGCAACGGATGTGAAGCAACGGCCAAGCAAGCAAATCAGGAAGACAGGAACTGAAAGAAAGCTTTCCCCCCACCCCGAGGAGGCGGCGCAGGATTGATTTCCTGCGCCGCTTCTTCATTCTGAGGTCCAATGATTCTCGACGGCGCCCCAGAATGGCAGCAGTACATTTTTATTGCGGCGACACTTTTCCTTTTATGGGAGCTATGGCGGGGTTGGAGACTCGGAGCCGTACGCGGACTCCTGAGGTTGGCGGCCCTTTTTTGTGCCTGGATCGGAGGTTCGACGGCTGCAGGAGCCACGGGGACGGTGGTCGCATTTTTCTCCAAGGTCCCTCCCCTGATCGCACCCGCCGTCGCGGGGCTGACGGTCGGTATAGGTATCTATGTCGGCATCTCGATCATTGCAGGGCTTCTTTTCAAGAAGACTGAGGATCACGCAGGAGTGATCCGGCTCGGCTTTGGTCTGGGTGGCGCAGTTTGCGGAGTGATCTTCGGCATCCTCTTTCTCTGGGCCGGAATCACCCTGATCAGGGGCATGGGAGCTCTCGGGGAACTCCGCGTCGTCCAGGCCCGGAATGAGGGGCGGTTACTCTCCACGGAAAAAACGGCCCTCTTCCTGATCAAGCTGAAGGAATCACTGGAAATCGGTGTCACTGGCCAGACTCTCAAGAAGGCAGACCCGCTCCCGACGGCATTCTACGATAATATCGTGAAGATCTCCATGGTAGCAGGCTCGCAACAGGCCATCGAGCGATTCGTGCAGTATCCCGGGACAATGAAGATCATCGCCAACCCTCATATTGCCGCCCTGATCCAAGATCCCGCCCTCGAAAAAGCAGCCGAGAAAAAGAATATCCTGCCTCTTCTGCAGAACAAGCATGTCCAAGACGCGGCCAATGATCCCCTGCTGCTTGCCCAGCTGAAGGAATTCGATCTGACCAGGGCGCTTAACTACGCCCTCGAACCCCCAGCCCCCGTCCGGCACAGCCAGCCGATCCAACCGATCAAAAAAGCCCATCCCGGCGATTCTCCGAACTCGCCTCGCACCAAACCTCACGTTACAAACACTTCCTCTCAATCCATCACGACTCCCGGTAAAGCCAACTGACAGAGAACATCATCCTATGAGCACGGAATACAGCGTAACGATCGGACTTGAAGTCCATGCCCAGTTGAAAACCAAGAGCAAGATGTTCTGCGGTTGCAAGGTCGAGTACGGAGCTGAACCGAACACGCACACCTGCCCTACGTGTCTCGGCCTGCCCGGCGCGCTTCCGGTAATGAATGGCGAGGCGCTGCGACTCACCGCCCGCGCAGGACTGATGCTTGGATGTGACATTCCCGAGGTCTGCAAGTTCGACCGCAAGAACTACTACTACCCGGACATGCCGAAGAACTATCAGATCTCCCAGTACGACCAGCCCCTCTGTCTCGGAGGCGACGTCCCGCTGCACGAGACGGCCTATCCGAAGGATGCACAGAAGACGATTGCGACCCCCGGTAAGAAGATCCGGCTCACCCGCATCCATCTGGAGGAGGATGTGGCCAAGAGTTTCCATCTTGAGACTGCCAGCGGCATTGATTTCAACCGTGCCGGCACCCCTCTCATGGAGATCGTCTCGGAGGCCGACATCGCTTCCCCCGAGGAGGCCTTCGCCTACCTCACGGCACTGCGTCAGATCCTTGTCTATGGTGAAATCAGCGATGCCGACATGGAGAAGGGCCAGATGCGCTGCGATGTGAACGTTTCCGTGCGACCTGTCGGCCAGAAGGAATACGGTACCAAGATCGAGCTGAAGAATCTCAATTCCATCAGCGGAGTCCGCCGCGCTCTCGCCTTCGAGATCGAGCGCCAGACTGCCTTTGTGAAGGCGGGAGGAAAACTCGATCAGGAGACGCGTCGTTGGGATGACGACCGCGGCGAGACGACGCTCATGCGCATCAAGGAGTCCGCTCACGACTACCGCTACTTCCCCGATCCTGACCTACTTCCCGTCCGCACGACCAAGATCGTCGAATCGGCAAAGGTCGGCATGCCGGAGTTGCCTCAGGCCAAGCGAGACCGATTCGTCGCTGACTACGGTATCAGCGAGTACGACGCGGCCGTCCTAGCAGATGATGCTGCATTAGCTGATTACTTCGAGGCAGCCAGCAAGGGCTCCCCCAAGCCGAAGAGCGTTGCAAACTGGATCATCAACGACCTGCTCAGCGCCCTCTCAGCCGCTTCGCTGGATCTCTCGGAATGCCCCATCCAGGCAGCTTATATCGGTGAACTCACGGCCCTCATTGAGTTAGGAACCATAAGCGGCCGCCAAGGCAAGGAGGTCTTTGCCGAGATGATGGTCAGTGGCAAGCAGCCCGCAGTGATCGTTGAGGAGAAGGGGCTCAAGCAGGTCAGCGACACCGGGGCTATTGAGGCCTTCTGCGACGAGGTGATCGCCGCCAATCCGGCATCTGTCGCCGACTTCAAGTCCGGAAAGGAAGCCGCGCTCAACTTCCTCAAGGGTCAGGTCATGAAGCTTTCCAAAGGAAAGGCAAATCCCGCTCTCGCGGGAGAGATCCTCGCGAAGAAGCTCCAAGCATAGCCAGGGTTCTTTAAACAGAACCCTTCAGCGCGGAGACAAGTCCCCGGATCTGCTCCGGTTTGTGAGCGCTACTAAGCGTGATGCGAAGCCGCGCCGTATTTCTCGGAACGGTGGGGTAGCGGATCGCTGGAATAAAGAATCCCGCTTGCTGAAGCCACGTCGTCTCTTGCATCGCGCGTTCTTCACTTCCGAGTATCAGCGGGAGGATCGCACTCGGGGAGTCACTGAGCTTCATCTCCGAGGCAAAGAGACAAAGATTTTCCTGAAGGTCTGCACGAAGAGCATCACCCTCCGGCGACTGAACGATCCTGAGGGACGCACGACAGGCGGCCGCTACGGCCGGGGAGGGAGCTGTGGAGAAGACAAAGCTTCGGGCGCAGTTGATCAAATAATCGATCAGAACCCTCGATCCAGCGATGTAGCCGCCTGAGACACCGAGAGCCTTGCCGAGCGTTCCCATCTGGATTTCGACCTGATCTCCAAGACCCAGCTCGCCTGCAAGCCCCTGAGCTCCTGCACCGCGAACGCCCACCGCATGTGCTTCATCAAGGAGGAGGATCGCACCATAGCGTTCCTTCAGCGCTACGATTTCAAAGAGCGGAGCCAGATCGCCATCCATGCTGAAGACCGATTCGGTGATGATCATCACGCGCGAGGCAGGATGTTTTTCGCGCGCCCATCGCAGGTGGGATTCCATCTTCTCCAGATCGTTATGGGGAAACACACGGAGAATTGCGCGGCTCGCGCGGGCCCCGTCGATCAGGCACGCGTGGGCCAGCTTGTCCATGAGGATGACATCTTCCTTGCCGGCCAGTACGGGAATGGTTCCGGTGGCTGCAGCAACGCCCGTCGAGAAGACCAAGGCGGATTCCGTGCCCTTCGCCGCCGCCAATTCCTCTTCCAGTGCGACGTGCTCAGCTGTATTCCCGCAGATCAGGCGCGACGCGGTGGAGCCAGTACCCCATCGACGAGCCCCCTCCCCCATCGCCTCAGCAATGGCGGGGTGGGAGGCAAGTCCCAGGTAGTCATTGGAGGAAAAGTTGATCAGCTCACGACCGCCTATCGTGATGCGGGTACCGTGAATGGATTCGACCACACGCAGGGTGCGATGAAGGCCCTGCTGTTCCAGCATGGAAAGCCGCTCTTTCAGTTGAGAATCAAAGCCTTCCAAAGCGTTCTCCCTCTCCTTTCTGCGCTTAGTTGGCCGAGGGCGTCCTGTATGACTTCACCCTGTGCTTCGGAGAGGGTGAGGGAGAAGGCGTGGGCTCAGGGGTCGGAGTAGGGGTCGCCGTTGGAGCAGGAGTGGGTTCTGGTGTGGGAGTCGCCATCGGTGTGGGCGTGGGGATGGGCGCTGGGGCCGGCTCTACATCGCCATGACGATGCAAGAGCCCACCAAGCCGATTCCCACCAAAAAGCAGGAATCCAATCAACGCGGCGACCGCGAATATACCGCCCAGAATTTTTATTAGAACGGACCGTTGCTCGGCCAACGGGTTTTTGCCCTCCAGATAATTTCTTCCGTTCAGCGTGACGTAGCGGACCTGGACTCTGTAGGGCTGGCCATCAATCCCCTTGAGAATATTAGCCTCGATCAACCCAACCGATTTCAACCGGAGGATCTCTTCTAAAATTTCCTCCAAAGATAGTTCTCCATGGGGAAAGGGGCACTGTTTCAAATCAAAAACGGCCGGCAGCTTATGGGCCGGCAGGGAGAGAACATACTCTAGGATGCCGATTGAGAGACTCTTCATGGTGGACATGACCTACTCTTTCCAGCCCCGGTGGTCGGGTCGATCAATTTTCCAAGCGAGGCCACTCCCGGATAAATGGACGGCGGTCGGTTGCTAGCGATTTGCTTTCGATGGCATGGATTTCAAGGCGGCTTTTGGCGAGGAGCGGACTGCATCCAGCTTGCTCACGAGCGGGGCATCGCGCTCGGTCACGAAATTCACCACGAGACCCGGGCGTCCGGCACGTGCCGTGCGTCCGACGCGATGCAGGTAATTCTCCATCTGCTGCGGCATGTGATAGTTGATAACGCGGTCGACATGCTCCACGTCGAGCCCCCTAGAGGCTAGATCGGTGGAGATCAGCAGGGCAACGTCACCCTCCCGGAACGCCTTGAGGTTCCTGCGACGCTCCGCTTTGTCCATCTCCCCCCGGTAGACCACGCAGGGCCACCCGGCTTCTTCCAACTCACCGGCCAGCTTGTCGCACTGCTCGCGAGTATTGGTAAAGAGGATCGTTCCTCCCTCCACCTTTTTGTCGAGCAGACGCTCGAGCAGGGGAAAGCGTTTTCCTCCCACGACCGTTTCCTGGGTAGTGGTGAGTGACGCCACGACCCGGTGGCTCCCCAAGCTGCGGATGACTTCCGCATCAGAGAAGAGATCCGCAATGAGTTTCTCGACGGCCGGCGGAACCGTGGCCGAGAACATCGCGAGCTGACGCTCTGGCGGGCAGTCCTTCACGATCCGTCGCACATCTGGCAAAAATCCGTGATCCAGCATCTGATCAGCCTCATCGAGTACGAGGGTACGGACATCCCCTAGTGTCACGAGCCCTGCCTCCATCATCTTGATAAGGCGCCCAGGCGTGGCAACTAACACTTCGAAGGGACCCTGCAGGCTACGTTTTGCCTGTTCCATTGTTGTGCCGCCCAGGAGTGACCGCACGCGGAGACGCGTCGTGTGAGTGAACGGCTTGAAGGCCTTGGCGACCTGCTCGCCCAACTCCCTGGTGGGAACTACCACGATTGCGCGGGGCTCACCATAGACAGTGACCGGTTTGCCTTGGAGCTCAAGAGTCTTGAGCCGATGGAGGATCGGCAGGGCATAAGCGAGGGTTTTTCCGCTGCCGGTCTCGGCAACCCCCACCACGGAACGTCCAGCGAGCAGGGCCGGTACGGTCTGGGCCTGGATATCCGTGGGGATGGTCAGGTTTTTTTCAACAAGCGTCTCCCGAAGGGTGGGAAGCAGGGCGAGGTCGGCAAAGGAATTCATGGTTGGGGATTAAGATAGCGGATTCTCTGGGAGATGGGAGGGATTATCCCCAGCTTTGCTGGGGCTCGACAGATAGGCTTCGCTTAAATCTTTTGCCGCTAATCGCGGCATGGTCGTCAAACTGAAGCTCTCATCCCTCAGCAGGTAATTTGTTGCTCTTCGAGCAAAGATCCGGATGGGGAGGGATTCGAACTCTTCCCATCATAGGTGTTAGATTGCTGAATTAAGTTCTATATACAATCCTTATACAAAGAGGACTCAGTTTGCACATGAACCTGAAAGCAACACGCCAACTATATCACAGAAAGGCATGGTGTCAGTAATTCCCTTTGAAAGGCTCCCCGAATGCTCCAAATGCTCCTTCCAATTAGTCGAGTACAATGTGACCCAAAGGACTGATTTGTGTGCTTTTTCCAATCCTGAGCGTTTTCGGATCTTTCCGCTTGTCTACAGGGTCGTTGGATTCTGATCGACATCGAATCAACAACGCATTACCAAGAGGGAAAGGTCATCGTCGGTTTCCCCAACACCAGAACAACCCAATGAACATCATTGCCGTAGGATCTGGAATTTCCAGTATGCCTTGGACTATTGCTCCTAATAGTTTCATGGGAAGTGTTTTGTCAGTACTCCTATATATCGGATTCCTTGCCTATGTATGGTTCTGCTTCAAGGCTGAACAGACTGAATTGTATATTTTTACTGTTACCAAGGGAGATAGACCTACCTTGTACTGGTCAACGATGGGGATTATGTCCGTTTTAGCGGTAATATTTGGATTCTATCTGATGAAGAATCTATATCCATCATTCAGCAAATAAAAAAATGCTCCAAGAAAACAAGTTGAATACAAATATTGGTGTACTTGTAGGATTGGTTTTGCTTTCTTGTACGCAGTTTCTTTTACACAGCCACTATATTTCACCTACAGTATCTTTGATATTTGGATGGATTGCCATTATGGCACTCTGTTGGGGATGTATGAATTATGCAGAGGGAAAAGGATATTCTAAATGGTACGGATTACTTGGCATTTTAAGCTGTGTAGGATTTGTGATTCTTGCGGTGATGCCAGATCGAAATAAGAATTCACCACCAAAGATTCCCTAATGATTAACCTCTTCAAAACTCTTGCGATGGTTGGGTGGTTGTTTTTCTTCACTAAACCTTGTTACTCCACCTTTATAACTGATCAGTCATATCCTTCGCCTTCTGAAAAGTTCTATGCTTATATTCAACATAATTCGAGCACAACAGTTGAGAATAAAAGTACACTTGAGATACTAAATAAATATCACGAGGTTCTATCATCAACACCATTGAACGGAACCTTTATTATAATAGGATGGAAGCCTAAAAACGATTTACTCTTCGTAGAAAAAAATAACGGAGAGATTATTGGCTATTTAATCGATAAGAATGGTCAGGCTCATTTAATAACTGTTTCGCATTCGGATAGAACGCTCGCCCATCAGTTAAAACCTCTGGTGCAGTAGAATCTGAAACAAACAATCCATCGCCTTTTCCCCAATGAACCTCTTCA
>CAIOJL010000180.1 GCA_903858595.1 uncultured Spartobacteria bacterium
AAAATTAGCCAGACTTGAAAAAGGCGCTTTAATCAGCGGTTCCCTAGGCGAAAGACTACCACTTATAATCACTCTTACTCATGACCTCGACATACTCCAAATCTCGCAAGTCCTTGGGTTCCTTCTTGCCTGCCTTAACACTGCTTCTGATCGCTTGCAGTCCCAACCTCAAAGCTGGGCAGTCGACGGAATCAGCCAGTCAGATCTTAGCTAGCCCCACCAATTCCGATTCCTTCAGTTTCCGGGATTATATCAATGATACCGTTCTGCATCCTGCGCATCCCTATGAGACGATCCAGGGGAAGAATCCAGATGGATGGGCGTTCATTCTCCAGCCCTATGGATGGCTTCCCGGTGTCTATGGCCAGATCGGAGCCAAGGGATTGCCTCCGGTAAATGTCAATCAGAGCCCGATTCAAGTCCTGAGCAAACTGAATTGGGCCACATTTTTGAAAGCCGAGGTGAGGCATGGGCGTTGGGGCGTTATCGGCGATGGATTTTATGCCAAGTTTTCTGCCCCGGGTAATCCTGGTGGCCCCCTCTATCAATCGGCCACAGCAACATTGAACCAGAGCATCGACTCCTTGGTCGCCGGGTACCGGGTGATTGATGACCGCAAATACTTCGCAGATCTCTACGCTGGGGTACGCTATTACTACATGGGTGTTCAGGGTGCCGCCACTCCGTCACAAATCACCAAATTCCAGAATCCGAGGGCAAATGCGGCGGCAACTGCCTTGCTTCCGACCGCTGCCTCCACTGACACCTCTTGGGTCGATCCCATCGTCGGTCTCCGCGCGAGAGTCAACCTGACACGCTTCCTCTATCTTGAAGCACTGGGTGACGTAGGTGGTTTTGATGCAGGCTCACAAATCGCATGGAACACCCAAGCCACTATCGGCGCTCGATTAACCCGCAACATCGATTTCGAAGCTGGATACCGATACATGTACATCGACTATGTGAAGGGCAGTCTTGACTGCAATCTCAACTTCGCCGGAGCCTTGGCCGGGATTGTATTCAAGTTTTGATTCCGGAGTAGGATCTTTCAAATGATCCAAAGAACACTTGGGAGGTTGTATTCTAAAGCATATCCACCCGTGACAGGCCAGATTTCCGCACTCCCTCAGCTCAGCGGCAGGCAACAAAAAACCTATCCCGCCCATTCCTGGGAAGAGATGGGTCTTCTTTGAAAAACCTAGAATCGTTTAAGCAGCCTTCCGACGATACGCCACGATAAGAGCCAAGGCTCCGAGTCCGAAGAGAGCGCAGGTGGAGGGTTCGGGGATGATATCTCCGCCGCCGGTGGGGAGGCGTTGGTGAGGGGGGTAGGGTTCGGCCGATGATTTGCGGGTTGAACCCTTTTTTATCAGCCTCTGCAGAGTACTAAAGGAATACCAGCACCGACTCGTCGAATACCGAAATTTACCCCCGTGGGACACTTTTAGGGACACTGGGGGACACTTTTTTTGCAGCCATAGCTCCCAGATCTTCATCAAGAAAGTCACTCCGGGCTGGCGTTGAATCGCTCCTCAAAAGTCCGAGCGGCCGCAATCAGCTCGTCAAAAGTCGGTGTTTCACCGAAAAACATCGGCCCAAGCATCTCCTGATAATCGGAGCGCCAATCAGCAAGATGCTCCTCGGGAGGCATCAACCGGAACGTGCCGGGCTTGTGGGTCGAGTAATCCACCCATGAATAGGAGAAAAAGATTTCTCGGTGACTGGCCACCCTTGCGAAGAGCTCTCGATCAGCCAGTGCCCGCTCGCCCACACCGGCCTGCAGAAGACACCAAAGATCGTAGTAATGCCGCGCCATGCGGATCTTCCGGCGCTTTTCCTTCGGACGGAATGTCTCCTCGTGAAGCAGGCAGGCTTTCTCCCAGAACGTGCGCTCCGATGCCAAGACTTTCACGCTGAAGACCGCATCGGCATCCAGTTGAGGAAAGAGCTCCGTGACATACGCCTGGATCTCCCTGCTCTCGGCAGGCCAGTCATCGGATCTCGCACCCAGCTCGATCTTCACCACGGGACGCACATAGCCCGCAGCCTCCTTGGAGAAAACCGTGGGATAGTGAAACAGGAGGCATTGCCCATCCGGCATGTCCGGATCAACCTCCAGTCGCCAGCCATCGTCGCCGAGAGATGTACGGATCCTCTTGTTTAATTCTGGCAGGAGCTTCTCCTGTACCCAGTTCTTGCAAGTCTCTGCCAGCTTCTCCAACCGCACCTTGCTCTGTTTCTTGCTAGGCGCATGATCCGGCGAGGCATCTCCTCCGAAGCCAAGAAGCTCCTTATCCACGACCAGATCAATGTCCTCCGAAAAGCGATGAATGAGCTTCCACGCCTTGGAGAGAGAGGTGCCTCCCTTGAACGTCAGGTGCTCTCCAATGCCTGGCAGCGCGAAGAGTTCGCGAAGCGTCCAGCAGACCCAAAAATCCTTTTCCACACTCACCGACTGCAACCCCATTTGTTCATTCACTTGAAGGAATGCAGACCGACGTCGTGCTTCCGGAAGCTCAAGGAATGCTTTCACCGGATCAGGATATGGGTTGGGTGATCGGACGGAGCAAGTCGGCGATCCACTCCGGAGCATGCTGCAAATCCTTGTGGATCTTCGGCCTCTCCTCATCACTGATCTGCCGGCGCAGGATGGCAATCACCTGATCATCCACCTGATCCTTCCCGAGATAACGAAGCGCCTGGATGATGGTGCCACTCTTGCGTCCTGCTGTGGCCATATTCCTCGGCGTCGTGCGCTGGAGAATGATTTCCCGCTTTCCGATAGTGACTTTTCGGGCTGGACCATCAGTCAGGAAAACGACCCGGGAAGGCACCTGCTCAGAAAGCCCCAAAATATTCGCGGCATACGCTCCGGATGGCTGCAGACGGATCACATCACGAAGAACCAATGCCCGAGCGATCTGATCGGCCGAAGGAGCTACCGTGCCAAGAACTGGATCTTGAACGGGGTAATCATAGAGTCCACGCGCAAGCTGTCTGATGGAACCAGAGGCTTTAAGCCTGTGAAGCGCCAGATCAACACCCTGACGGCTTCCCAAATCCAAAAACTGCTTTGGCGTGAAAACCCACCCCCTCCCGCACTTCTTAATGCGCGCAGTCACCATGGAATCAATGGATTGCGGATGTTTTGCCATGATCTTTTGAAAGAAATAATGCCCTGTTTTTCTTTCAAAACAAGATCCATTCCCAAAGCTCCTTAAAATACCCTCTAAAGAGGGTATATTCTAGGGCAGGAGGAATCCTCTTCTTCTCATTCCGGCTTTGCCAATAGCGGGAGATCTGGCGGGTGGCCATGAAAACCTGTGAAAGGGATGAGCAGGTTGGACTGCCTCAGGCAGCCCTGAAATATCGTGAAAGGGTGAGCCGAGCGGGCGCGAGCGAAATCAAAGCCATTCGCGGTCCTGGGCGACCTTGATGATATCCACAGTGGCGAAATGCTTCGGGGAGTTGTGAGTCAGACGATTTCCAGAAGGAGGAGTGACCTACAAAGCCAGCTGGAGAAATGGTTGAGATCCGTTTTCATAGATGAATGAAGGGGGAGCTTAATCCATCTTTATCCCGCGCAAATCTGAAAGTTCCTACTGCAGGGTGATGCTGTTGGTCGTGCTGGTGGCGTTATAATTCGCGGTTGCTGCAGCCGTGGCAGTGACAGAAACTTTTCCCTTCGCCCTCATCGTGGCCGTATTACCGGAGATCGAAAGAATTGAGGTATTGCCACTGGCGAAGGTCACATTGGTTCCCGTGTTACTAGCGGTGCTGGAGGCGGAAAGTGAGAAGGTACCGTTATTCACGAAGGCCACTGGACTTGTAGGCGTGAAGCTGATCGTCTGACTCCCCTTGCCTACCTTCAAAATCTGGCTCACGGGTGAGGCCGCTACATAAATGCCATTTCCAGGCTGACTCGCCGTGATACTGGATGTCCCAGCCCCGAGAACAGTGAGGGCATTAGAACCGTTCCAGACTGCTACGTTTGTATTGGAGCTGACGTAGGTGATGGAGTTGCTAGAGGAGGCTTTGGCACTCAAAGTAATCGTAAATCCATTGTAGTAACTCACAGATGAGAAAGCAACGAAGGTAATTGACTGAGGCTTTTCCACATTGATTGTGACTGAATTAGAAGACGGCTGGTAGTTGGCGTTACCCGCCTGAATCGCCGAGATGGTAACAACCCCATTAGTAGTCGGAGTCAGCGTCGATCCACTGACCGTTGCAATAGAGTTTGAGGAACTGGCATAGGACGAGATCCCCAAGCCTGATGAGGCAGTAGCTGAGAGCGAGATGGGAGTCCCGTAGGGAATCACTGCAGGTGCCGAGAAGGACACCGACTGAGTCGCTCTAACTGCAATGAAGGAGTTGGTGATTGTTGTCGCTGCATTGTAGTTGGCATTTCCTGCCTGAGTAGCGGTCAGTGACCTGACCCCAAAGTTGGGACACATCAAAACTGAAGTTCGGATGGTATTGGTTGGTTGATGTTGTGGATGGTTGTTGGGTGGATTGCAACCCTGTGCGCAGGGAGGCCGTAGGCCGACT
>CAIOJL010000181.1 GCA_903858595.1 uncultured Spartobacteria bacterium
AATTAAACAATGGAGAACTAATCCATTTACAGGGAGTCCTATCGAGATGTCCGTAACGGCCATCTCGATAGGACTCCCTACGAACCACCTTGTCAAGACTTAATGAGAAAGGGCTTTTCCTACAAAAAGCCCCTGCCCTTTCCGGCAGGGGCTTTGTCGATACTAACCAACCTCAGCTCAACTTGATCCCCGTATTGCGGATGAAGTTCTTTGCCTGGGTAACGACAGCCTGCTCTTGGCGTTCCGGCCTCATGACCGGACTGATCATTGCCTGAATGCTCTTGAGCAGTTCCTTCTGCTCCGGCTTCTCCAACCAGGCCTTTACCTTCGTGGTGTACCCCTCCTTCTGCTGCTGATCCTGCATCTTCCGGAGCAGGAACTTGCGCTCCAGTTGCTCTCGGGGAAGCTGCTTCACGAAGTCCACCAGTCCGGGTTCGGATTTCATGAACGCCTCCAGGCGGACATTAATCTCTGGGTTGATTTTGAACTGCTTGAGCAGCTCTTCGTTCTTTTTCGGTGATGTGATGGCCATATGTCTCTCAGTTGTGGCGCACAGCGTTTAGATTCCCGTAGCCGTGCAAGTTGACGGGTAATCCTCAGGCCTTTCGTCCAAGGGTTTCCCCGGAAGGGGTCACCTTGATCTGCTGGACGACCGACTTGAGGAAACGTTGGGCGATTCTCCGGGGGTTCTGTTTCCGGATTTCGTCATGAAGATGGTGTTGGAGCAGTTGGCTGACCGTGACTTTTGCCCCCGCCCGCTCCGATACGGAGACTGCCTCTTGAAAAACCGCGAAACTCTCGGGATCCAGATTAACGGCGACAGTGGTGGGTTTGTTCATGGAGTCATGCTGTTGAGGAAGGAGGTATCCATCAGAACCAAGCGCCGCCTTCCCTCCAGCGCGTCGAGTTCCCCATTGAGCTCATCGTTGAGCTTCATTTCGGAAAGCAGATCCTCCTGGGGATCCTGCTCAGTAAAACCAGTCGGTTTCTCGTCCGAAGGGTCTTGCTTCTTGGGAGTAGGAGACGCGAGGGGCTCAGCATCGAGTTGCTCCTTCAAATCCCTCACCTGATTCTCAAGGATCGGCACCTTGTCCGAATCCTTCTGAAGCGACTCGATCCGCTTCTTCATGGCTGCGTTCTGCTCTTCAAGTACGGCGGCATAAGCCTTCTGCTGGGCATTGCGCTGATCCCCATCCGTCTTGACGTAATAGGAAGGAGTCGGATCTGAAACGGCCAATGGGTAGGCATACGGACCTCCTGGCCTATAGTTCCATCCACCTGACTGCTCCTTGCGGTAAAGCGTATGCCGCTCGTGCATATCGTCCGGGAAGTCAGGATCGGTGTACCTTCCTGTTGGATAGGACTTCACGACTTCAGAAGTGCGGACTCTGGAAAGTGTGCTCGGCGGAACGCTGGTTCCGGCAACGCCGGGATAGTTCTCAGGGTTTACGATCTTGTGGGTCGCGCAGCCCGAGAGAAGGCCGAGTAGGAGAACGGGGATCAGGTGTTTCATTTGATAGATGGGTTGGAAGCGAGTCCCCGAGCGGCCTTGTCGAGATCGACCGTCTGGGTGATGTAGAGGTAGAAGCGCGTCCGGCCCGGAACGCGGATGTAGTAGGGGTTCTTTTGCAGCCCATCCAAGAGACGCTGGGCATAGAGCTGCCCACCGGCTTGGATTCCTGCAGAGAGGGCCTGTGTCATTCCTCCTCCCTGAAGCTGGGTGGCTCCCCCCGTCAGCGGGGAAATAATATTGGTCACCCCAGGGAATGCTCCCGCTCCTGCGGCAACCATTGAGGCC